>JAAUUE010000150.1 GCA_012031635.1 Coleofasciculaceae cyanobacterium SM2_1_6
GCGTAGAATAACTGGATGGGGCTGAGGCGAATAATTGCCAAATTTAGCGAGGACAGCATTGATGGCGGTCATCCCGACCGTGACGATCGCCGCAATAACCAAAAAAAAAGCCACTCCAGTGACCAGTTGTACCATCCAGAATTTGCCCAAAACTCGGTAAATAGCCAAGAGCAAAACAACCCCAGTCACCTCCCCAACCAAGGCAAAGCGTCCTAATACAAAATTCACTAACCAGTAGGCTCCAAGGGCGATCGCTATTTCCAACACCCAAGACTTTTTCAGCTTCACCCCCTGCAACGGAGTCCAACTTTTTGCTCGATCAGCATTGCGCCAAGGAATGGGGGTACGATCGCTAAAGGCTGAGGGTAGGTGCTGAGGAACCGGAATTAGGGCAACGGGTTCGAGGTTTTCATTTCGGGGTTCATTCTCATCGGCTAAAGATAGCTCGGCTTGACTATGGTCTCCATTATCAAGAGCCTGACTATTGGGGACGGGCGCAATTTTTGAGGGTGAGACTGGGGGTGAAAATAAGGGCTGATGAGTTCCTTGGTTGAGGGGACTAGCTTGCTTAGATTGACTAGATTGACTAGATTGATTAGATTGAGTGAATTGATTAGCTGCCTTAACTGGTTGACCTTGAGGAGTTGATGGAGATTGTGGAGTTGTCCCCAAGGGGGTAAAGCCTGTGGTTGCTGGAGTCGATAAGGGAGTGAAACCTGTTGTTTGAGAGTCTGGAGTAGAGTTTTGAGCAAGATTTTGAGGCGGGATATTGGGCGGGGGTGGGGAAGGCTGGGGGTGTTGAGCTAACCAAGCTCGTCCTTGGGGTTCTAGGGTCAAAAGCTGCCGCAACTCGATCGCTAGCGTGTATTCCCCCGCCCCTTCGTAGGCAAGAATGAGGAACTGTTGGGCTTGGGTAACGAGGGTTTCGTCTAGCTCCGTATCACACACAGACTGGAGAAGCTCGATCGCCTGACCATAATTACCTTTTGCTAGAGCTGCTTGACCAGCCCGGAGGGAATGTGATGCCATAACCATTACTTCCTGATTTGACTTCCTGATTTGACTTCTTGATTTGACTTCTTGATTTGACGTGGAAAATTTGCCCAAAATCATGCCCGGTCGATTGAACCTAGACAGTTTATTCTTAGGCAACTCCTATATATTAATCTTGATCCTGAGTCTCGCTTAATCTTAATCTGGAATCTCCATCAGTAATTCAATCGATTAGATTTATGGTTAGACAGTCTGGGTAATGTGGACTGGTGCTTTTGGTTTAGCCATCAATAATTTCTTGATTTTCTTCTTTGCCTTCCCACTATAAACTCTGGTATTCCTGACTATATCTTCTTGAAGGAGGGCTAATTCTGCATCTAAGCCGCTCTTCCCTGTTGCCTTGAGCAGGAATTGACGACGGAAAAACTTCATGGGTTCAGCGTAGGTCTTATTGGTAAAAACCGTAGGCTTGGGGCCACACCAGTGAATTACCGTGGCATCATCTCCTTGGGGTGCGGGTAAATTATTTTCCATGGCAAAGCGTTGCTCTACTAACTGGCGATCGAAGTCGGGAACCAAAAACTGCATATCCGCCTGCCCAAGGCGTAATCTTCCTTCATCCTTGGCCCGGAACAACATAAAGTTGAGAAAACCCATATCTCCATACTTAAACACGCCGGGATGGGCATCCAAAAAGTCTAGAATTTCTGCGTATTCTTCTAAGCTAAAAATATCTCTTGTCCCGTACAACACGGCTGGACAGACAAAAGGACGATCGTGCCACTGAAAATCTGGAAAGAATTTTTCTAGAGCCGTCGTATCAAAGAAATATTCATTCACCGCTTCATTAGCATAGCCATAGCAAGGCTTATCGATAATGACATCGTAGTCTTGGAAATTCTTGTATTTAAGAACATCCCCCCACACCGCCACATCAGCATCAAGGATTAAAAAATGCTTGAAAGGGCTTTCCCAAAAGGCAATCATTCTAGTTACACCCCAACCAAAACTCCGCTTTTTTAAGAGGTCATGCTGCATGTTTTGGCGGTTGATTACCCGCACTCCGTAGGCAGCTTGGGCATCAGCCACTGAAAAGTCACCATCTACTAGTAGGCAAATTGGCACGTCTCCCAAAAAATGGCGAATACTGGCACAAACCCCCTTAGCAAAGGAGTAGTCTTGATTACAACAGATGACAATGATTCCAAAATCTTCGATAGCTTGCATAGGGTTACTCCCTTAAGTATTAGCAATGGCGTAAAGATTCCCTGTAATCAATCAACACTTAATCAACATCATGGTAAATTCAAACAATATTCCCGATCGACGGGTTTATGCTTAGATTGGTTGTCAAGGTTGATCAGAGTGTGAATCCTCAAACTAGTTAATTTGAAATTAATCTTTGGGCTGGCTATTTGAATAAATAGAGTAATTATTGCATCAAATTTTATCTTAATATGGAAATAAATACATCAGTACATTTGCTGATTAGTTAATGTCTTGAATTTAATAACTAATCTCTAATTTGAATTTTTACTCCAAATCTACTTTTAACTTGAATCAGAGCATCTAAGTAAATTCCGCAAACAACTAATAATTAACTTGGGGCTTTGTGAAGCCAAACTAATAGTATTTAATTTTACTGAAAGCCATAAATCAAAATAAATGTAGCCTAAAATACTAATTTCCAATAATGCAACGAATTTTTTCTCAATGTACCAAAGAACTATCCCAGTTTCGGCGCGATCGCCTAACTCTCTCTTTAGCTTTTATCCTGCCCCTGATGACCTTAATTGTCTTTGGATTTGCAATTCGTCTAGAAGTCAAAGATATCCCCTTAACTATCCAAGATTTAGATGCTACTCCTTTAAGTAGAGCCTACATTGAGAGATTGTTCGCCACTAATAAATTTGTTGCGGTGAATGAACAAGTCCAAGGATATAAAGCCCCAGAATTGTTAATCGATCGAGGTATTGCCAAAGCCGCAATTATTATCCCCCCCAGGTTTTAATACCCAAGTTGAAAATGAAAAATCTAGCCCAATCCAAGTATTGATTGATGCTACTGATACCAATAATGCCCGAGTCGTTAACAATATTATTCAAGCTACAACTAAGGCTTTTTTACGCAGCCAAAAAATCCAACCCAGTCCAGATAAAATTATTCCTAGGATCAGGATTTGGTTCAATCCCGGACGAAAAGAGTCCTTATATATTGTGCCGGGAGTTTATGCGTTAATTCTCTGGGTCTATCCTTCTCTATTGGTGGCGATCGCTATGGTCAGAGAAAAAGAACAGGGAACCATGCTCCAAGTGTACGCTTCCGATCTCAGGGCAACAGAGTTATTGCTGGGGAAAGGTTTAGCTTATTTAATAGTAGCGATCGGGCAGTCCTTTTGTATTATGTTAATTGGCGCAGTTATTTGGGGTTTACAATTAGCAGGATCAGCTCTGCCTTTAATTTTGGGAACTTTAATCTTTACCGCCGATGCTGTCGCCTTTGGTCTACTTATTGGGGTCAAAGCTAGCAATCAAAATGCAGCAATTCAAGTTGTATCATTAATTGGCTTTTTAACAGCCCTACTCCTCTCTGGTTTCATCTATCCCTTGAATAATATTCCCTTCCCTTTATCCCTAGTTAGTAATATAGTTCCGGCTCGCTACTACATTGAGATTACCCGTGATGCCTACGTCCGAGGCACAGGTTGGGCGGGAATTTGGTTTTCTTTAAGTATGTTAGCTATCCTTGGTTTACTTCTATTCAACACGGCAAGGTTAGGATTAAAAAAAATGCAGCTAAATTGATAAGATAGGTTATTCCACCCGGCGGCGGCGGGTGAAATCATTTGGAATTACTATAGTGATTAGCTAAATATAAAAATATGAATTCAGCATTAATTCCGTGGTTAAAAAAAATATTTAATAGTCGATTTTGGGCTTTAGTGCAGAAGGAAGTTAATCAAATACTCCGAAATAAGCAGTTAATTATTTTATTGATATTTCCCCCGACAATCCAACTATTGATTTATGGCTATGCCCTCAATCCTGATGTTCATAATATTAAGCTGGGAATTATTGATTATGCCCATACTAAGGTCAGTAGAGAATTAATTGCTGCCCTCACGGAAAATAGAATTTTTTCAGATCAGAAATATTTTCTGCGAGAAGCAAACTTGGCGGCAGAAGTAGAAACAGGCGGGGTGACAGTTGGATTAATTATTCCGCCTAATTTATCGAGAAATATGGCTCAGGATAAACCTACAGAAATTCAAGTATTTATTGATGGGGTGGATGCCAATCAAGCAGGAATTGCTAGTGGTTATATGAATCAAATTTTTAGTCAATTTAATCTTCAATTAACTGGAAATTTAACACCGCCTTTGATCAATCCCCAAGCCATATTTCTCTACAATCCCGGTTTACGGAGTAGTTGGTTTTTTGTGCCGGGAGTTTTAGGAATAGTCCTGACGCTGATTAGTTCTCTAACATCTTCTGTGACAGTAGTTAAGGAAAAAGATTTGGGAACTTTGGAGCAATTACTAATGACTCCAGCGATCGCTTGGGAAATTCTTTTGGCAAAAATTACACCTTTATTTGTTTTACTCTTAGGGGATGTGGTGCTGGCTTTGTCCATTGGCAAAATAGTATTTCAAGTGCCATTTCAAGGCAATTTATTTTTGTTTTTTCTCCTCTCTGGTATTTACTTATTTGTAGGGATTTCCATCGGCATTATGTTGGCAACTCTCTGTCGGACTCAACAACAGGTAGTGCTAACTTCTTTCTTTATTAATTTACCGATGATTCAACTTTCTGGAGCGATCGCCCCCATTGAAAGTATGCCTGACTTTTTCCAGTTTATTTCTTTATTTGATCCCCTCCGGCACTATGTAGCCATCACCAGAGGAATTTTACTCAAGGGGGTGGGTCTAGAGGTTTTATTTCCCCATGCGATCGCCCTAATATTATTTGCCACAGTATTGATGTCAGTGAGTGTCTATCGGTTTCGATCGCAACTCAGCTAGATGAACTAGACGGGCTGAATAAATTAAAATTTTAGCAATATGCAACCGCAAAAAACTTTAATAAATCTTCTCGCAAATTCTTTAGTAAACTTTCCAAAAAACTGGGATGGCTCATTATTGGGAGCATCACCCTCGGTGTAATATGCTCACAGCTACAACTTATCCAATTTTCAGAGGAACGTATTGCTATATCTCTAAGTCCCTGCAACCTCGATCGAGACTGATTCATCCCTAACGATCATACCTTGATTTTCTAGCATCTCAGATAGCGATCTTTCCAGCGAGGGTAGCTATTCAGCTTTGTTAGCGTTGGTAAGGTTGCACTATCAAAAGGTTTGGCACAACTCGATAATGTTTAATATTAAAGGTGCAAAGCGTTAAACCTCGCCCCACAGCACAGGCAGCAATCAACGCATCAAGCAATCCTAGACTGTCAGATAAGTGGTAGGCTGTAAAATCTGATAAAGCACGAACACAATCAGCTTCAGTCGCCCAAATTATGGGTAGTGGTGCAATTAACTGTAGTGTTTTACGAACTTGTTGTATATTTCGAGAGTTTTGGACTAGCTCCATAACTACAAAGCCGGGAATAGCAGGTATCTCTGAAAGTTCAGAAAACCAATTAATTGCAGGTGTATGTCCCCTTTGAACATCAATCAAAATATTAGTGTCTAAAAGATACATGAGTGTTGTTTCTGCTTATGTTCGGGTCTCAGCATTATGACGCAGATTCCGGGCATAAATTTGACTATCCACAATATCAGGTCGTGAGTTAATGACTCCTGTACTTTGCCAGTAAGCAACAAGCTCTGCTCCAGTTTTAGGAGGATTACTTAAAACTTGTCTAATTGATAAGATTTGAAGAATGTATTCAGACAAAGGAAGATTTAGCTGTGAAGCTTCACTAGTTAGTTGACTTTCTAACTCTGTTGGCAAATCTAGGTTGATGCTCATTTTTATTTTCCTTATTTTATTGAAATCATGTGATCGATCGTAACTGAATCAGACTAACTTTATGCCATCTTTGGGTTTGGTTTGCAGAATTTGATGCTCAAGTTTAGGATAGCCAATTTGAGGAAGACGTAGCGATGGGTTGGCTAAATTCCTTGGCAAATACAGCCTTGCAAGACCTACAATCTAAATACTACTCTGAAGTGGATAGAAACTAACCTCACAACCTCTCAATTTCTTTGTTACACTTGGAATCAAATATTTTCTAATTCCATTTACCCTTGTGCATAAAACAAGATTTGAAACTATTGGAATAATTGCTGCCGTTGTTGCTGCCGCTGCCACAGTAAGTCAAGCGTGGACTGCTTGGCAAGCCTATCAGCTTCAAGAAGCCCAGCAGTCCAGTACCCCAAAATTCACCATCTATTATCTCTGTCAATCCCTCTCCTCCTGTTCCAGCCGCCAAGCCAAGTTCTCCGGTTGGAGTAAGTTTGGCAAGTGAGGTAGGAGCAGATTATACTCAGTTACAAAATCTGCTAAAAGCACAAAAATATAAAGAGGCAAACCAAGAAACAGATCGGATAATGTTGTTTGTGGCTCGTCGAGAGAAGGAAGGTTGGTTAGATATTAAAACTATGGATATTTTTCCCTGTCAAGATTTACGCACGATTGACCAACTTTGGTTACAGAACAGTAACGGACGCTTTGGGTTTAGTGTTCAGAAAGAAATTTATAATCGGAAAGGGAAGAGTTGGGTAAATTTTGCGGAACAAGTGGAATGGAAAAATAGATTGGAGTGGAAAGAGATGATGTTTGAGATAAGAGCACCCAAAGGGCATCTTCCTAGGACAATGATTAACTTGTGGGCGGGGGATTCGATTTGGGGAGGATTCTTGGACTTGAGGTGGGGAGGGGTTCCCTAGTATCAAGGCTTGAAGAATGTAGTATGTAAAGGTTACAGTTCTTCCAGAAATTATCAAAAAGGTTATCTTATACGAAGCCATGCAGGTTCTGGGTTCCCGCCTCGCCCGATCGACAATAAACTGAAATACATTACCTAGCAGCTTAAAATCATGCAAATATCAATTCCCGAATCCATTGTCCAATCTATCCGCTTGCCAGAAAGCCGTATCGAGGCAGAGTTACTTAAAGAACTTGCCATTGCCCTGTATGCTCAAGAACTTTTATCCTTTGGCAAAGCCTGCGAACTTGCTAATCAAGACCACTATCAATTTAGTCAACTATTAGGCGATCGCACATTCTTCGACACTATTCACAAACCGAACTAGAAGAAGATTTAGAGTATGCCCGCCATCAGTAATACCTCACCTCTGCTCAACTTAGCGATTATTGATCATTTATTTTTATTACCACAGCAGTTTGGACAAGTTTATATTCCTACGGCTGTTCTGACAGAGCTAAAAGTGAATGAAACCAGACCCGGCTCAGTCCATCTTCAAGCTGCTATTAGGGAAGGTTGGTTGGTTCTCCACCCTGTGAATGTGAGTAATACCCCACTTGTTAGCTTGCTACAGCAAAAGTTACATCAAGGAGAGTCCGAAGCGATCGCTCTTGCCGTAGAACTCTCTGCCGATAAAATTTTGCTTGATGAAAAAGAAGCTCGACAAGCTGCAAGAACATTAGGTTTAAGTATCACAGGTATTTTAGGTATCTTGTTAAGAGGTTGGCGTGCAGGATCAATAACGTCAATCAAAACTGTCACTGATCGCTTACAACAAGAAGCTAACTTTTGGATTGCTCCTGCCTTACTAACTCAAATTTTGCAAGAAAGTGGCGAGTCAAACAGTAGTTAGTAGAATTAGGTAAGCAAATAGATATTGGTGCAGGACAAATTGCTTAAGGCAAAGTAACCGATGGAGAAGTTGTATTCGATCGTCTTTTGAAGCTGAAGTAGTTTCCTAGAAGAATTGCTGAGTCCTTTGTCATTAAATGCCCACAAACCTGAAATAAATACTAGACTTAGACGGGAAAATTCTTTACTATAAAGTATTATTTACTACAAATCTTCTAGTAGTGTAGCGATCGACTACTAAACCCAAAAAAATTCGGCGAGGTTATTACAGTGCTTTCTCAGAGTATATCTCCGGCGACCATCATTCCCAAACCCACTCGGCGTAGTGGAGCCTATGCTTTAATCGACAGTCTCAAACTTCATGGCGTAGACCATATATTTGGTTATCCCGGTGGAGCCATCCTGCCCATTTATGACGAACTGTATCGCTGGGAAGCCGAGGGAAAAATTCAGCACATCCTCGTCCGCCACGAACAAGCCGCCGCCCATGCCGCCGATGCCTACGCCAGAGCCACAGGGAAAGTAGGGGTTTGCTTTGGGACTTCTGGCCCCGGAGCCACCAACCTCGTCACAGGCATCGCCACCGCCCACATGGATTCGATCCCTATGGTGGTAATTACCGGACAAGTAGGCAGAGCCTTCATTGGTTCCGATGCCTTTCAAGAAACCGATATTTTCGGGATTACCCTGCCCATTGTTAAGCATTCCTACGTCGTCCGGGAGCCACGGGACATGGGCAGAATTGTTGCCGAAGCCTTCCACATCGCCAGTAGTGGTCGTCCGGGACCCGTATTGATTGATATTCCCAAGGATGTAGGACTAGAAGAATTTGAATACACCCCTGTGCTGCCGGGTTCCGTGAAATTAGTGGGTTATCGTCCGACGGTGAAGGGTAACTCCCGGATGATTAACCAGGCTTTGAACTTGATTCGGGTGGCGCGCCAGCCATTGCTTTATGTGGGGGGAGGAGCGATCGCCGCCAATGCCCATCAAGAAATCCTCCAGCTTGCCGAAATTTTCCAACTTCCGGTGACGACTACCCTGATGGGGAAAGGAGCCTTTGATGAACACCATCCCCTAGCCCTAGGTATGTTAGGAATGCACGGTACTGCCTACGCCAACTTTGCGGTGAGTGAGTGTGATCTATTAATTGCCGTGGGAGCAAGGTTTGACGATCGAGTCACCGGCAAACTAGACCAGTTTGCCAACCGAGCGCAGGTGATCCATATTGACATTGACCCCGCCGAAGTGGGGAAAAACCGGACTCCAGAAGTGCCGATCGTCGGTGATGTCAAACAAGTCCTCCTCGCTCTGCTCCGTCGCTATACCGAACTAGATATCCCCGCCGAACCCAACCAAACTAAGCAGTGGTTAGCAAAAATTGACCACTGGCACCAAGACTATCCCCTTGTAGTCCCTCACTACCCGGACGTACTTTCTCCCCAAGAGGTCATCGTTGAAGTCGCCCGCCAAGCCCCCCACGCCTACTACACCACCGATGTGGGGCAACACCAAATGTGGGCTGCCCAATTCCTGAAAAATGGTCCCCGCCAATGGATTTCCAGTGCTGGGTTGGGAACCATGGGTTTTGGCTTACCCGCCGCCATGGGAGCCAAGGTTGCCCTGCCCGGAGAGGAAGTCATTTGTATTGCTGGGGATGCCAGTATTCAGATGAATATTCAGGAATTGGGAACCCTTGCCCAGTACGGGATTAATGTGAAAACCGTGATTATTAATAACCGTTGGTTAGGCATGGTGCGCCAGTGGCAAGAGGCTTTTTATGAGGAGCGCTATTCTTCTTCTGATACAGAGCCGGGAATGCCCGATTTTGTGAAACTCGCCGATGCCTATGGGGTGAAGGGGATGCAGATTAGTAAACGGGAAGACCTCAAAGAGGCGATCGCCACGATGCTAGCGACCGATGGCCCGGTGATCCTCGATGTCCTGGTTTCTAGGGAAGAAAATTGCTATCCAATGGTGGCTCCGGGCAAGAGCAACGCAGACATGATCGGACTCCAAGAACCTGCTTCCCTTCGGCAAAGCTCAGGGACTGCTCAGAAAGTTGTTGCTACAGTCACTTGCACCAATTGCGGTACTATCAATCCCCAAGACCACAAATTCTGTGGCGAGTGCGGTACAAAGCTTGCCAGCTAGAGAGAGTTAACTAATCAACTAACGTGAGTTCGGTTTAGGCAAAAGCTCTGACCCCAAGCCTAGAGACGTTCCCTGAGCGAAGTCGAAGGGAACATTTTCACAATACCAAGGAAGATAATCGATCGAAGATTTGTGGTGGGGTTTTGGCTTCGACTCCGCTCAGCCAGCGATATCCTCTCAGCCAGTGATATCCGCTCAGCCAGCGATATCCGCTCAGCCAGCGATAAGGGTTATGGTTTTTGTAAAATAGACCTCTTGCGTGAATCATGACCCTCACCCTAAATCCCTCTCCCTAGGGAGAGGGACTTTCCTCTTACTCTCCTTCTCCC
>JAAUUE010000151.1 GCA_012031635.1 Coleofasciculaceae cyanobacterium SM2_1_6
ATAATAATTTTGCTCAATATGCACCAGTTGGTAAGTTTTTATGAATCCTAGCTCACGATGCTGTTAAGTTCAAATCTTTTGCATGTAATCTGGTAGCTTAAAATTAAGTAATTCGAGATTCCAGGAAATATCAAGAGGAGCAAAACTATGACAGTTTTAGAGAAAGCTATGAGTACGCTGCAACAGTTACCGATCGAGAAGCAGCGAGAAGCACTGAACTTTATTGAATTTTTGGTCTTTCAGTTGAGCGATCGACAAGTTACAACTGCTGAGGAGGTCTCCTTAACCAAGGATAAACCGACTGTATCTTGCTATGATCTGACAAAACAATGGATTGGGATTGCAGACGATTTGCCTGATGATCTTTCAGTAAACCACAAGTATATGGAGGGTTATGGAGAGTGAAAAATCAAAATGTGATTCTGGACACTGGTGCTTTAGTCGCTTTAATTAATAGAAACGATCCAAACCATAATTGGGCTGTCGGGGAATGGATGCAACTTAAACCGCCAGTATGGACTTGTGAGGCTGTCATTTCGGAAACTTGTTTCTTGTTAAAACGAAAATATTTGACTGAGGTTGTGTTTGAAATGATTGAGGCGGGGGCAATTGCGATCGCTTTCAATTTACAGGCAGAGTCCAGTAATATTCGATCGCTGATGGGTCGTTATGAGTCTGTGCCGATGTCCTTTGCAGATGCTTGTTTGGTGAGGATGTCTGAGCAAATATTGCATAGTGCGGTGATGACCCTAGATAGCGACTTTCAGATTTATCGCCAACATCGCCATCAAGAAATACCTCTAATTAAGCCATGATCTTTCGCACTTCAGGATCTCTATCCAAAAATCTACAAAAAATCTCCAAAGCTCTAGAAATCAAAGTGCGTCTTTAACACATTCTATTCCTAATGCTATGATGATACACAATAACTAAGTTAAATCTTTAGAGGAGGAATTTATGATGGATGCAGCAACTCTCAAGGAGAAAATTATGGCGATCGAAAGTCAACGAGATTCCTTAGTTAATCTTTTGGAGCAACCAGATCTAGGCACACTAAGAATTGATGTGAATCAGGCTTTAGAAGAATTAGATGATTTGATTGATGAATTTAATCGGACTTTTCCAGAAGAACAAAATCGGTGAATTACCTTGGCGAATTAGGCTAATGATTGAGAACCAATTATCCTAATTATGAGAAATTATTAGGAACTTTTAGAGTTAATCCCTTCAATTAACCCTTGTTTGATTTAAGTTTGACCTAGAATTTAACCTATGTTCGATCAATCTGCTTTGAACCCCGATCTGCCCCCAGAGGCAATTACTAAATATATCCCCAACTCCAGTACCGAAGGCTGGTTTCACTACCCTGTTCATGCTTTTCCCCACCACACCGACTACGGCGGTATTGTCTGGCATGGAGCCTACATAACTTGGCTAGAAGAAGCACGGGTGCAATATTTACGATCGCTGGGGGTAGATTATAACTATTTAGTAGATTTAGGTTATGAACTGCCCGTAGTAGAATTGGCTCTGCGCTATCATTTACCCCTAAAATTGGGCATGGATGCGATCGTGAAAACAAAAATGCAAAATACTAAGGGCGTAAGAATTATTTGTGATTATCAAATTCAATCCCTCAATAGCGAAATTTTGTATCTAACAGCCCAAGTGACTTTAGTAGCGATCGAAACTAGTAAAGGAAAAATTCTCCGGCAATTACCACCAGAAGTTGAAAAGGCTCTGGGGAAATTAAAAACACTATGACCCCAGAAACTTATTTAGATAAATTAGACAAATACTCAGGAAAATCCTTAGAAAAACCCCTTGGTTCGGTAATTCAAGGCTCCCTGACCCAAGGCTTAGAAATTCGCCTCCATGCTGATGTGTCGGTGGAGGAAATGCGGGTGGGGAAATTTCTAGTTGTCCGGGGCAGAAAAGCCCGGTTCTTTTGCCTGTTGACAGATGTTTCTTTAGGGACTTCTAGCCTGCGAATTATTGCCAATCCCCCCGAACCCGATGATGATTTTCTCCGGGAAGTTTTAGCTGGCAGTGGCACTTATGGCACCATTAATTTGGCTCCTATGTTGATGTTTATTCCCCCAGAATTTGCGCCGGGAGAACAGCTATTTATCACCAATGGTGATGCACCCAATGGCAAAAAAAATGGCAAGAAATCTTTAAACGGAAAAGCTCCCATTGCTTCCATGGAAACCCAGAGTAGCTCTGAAATGCAACTGCTCCCGGTGAAAACTATTCCCAGTCATTTCAGCCCAGTTTATGAAGCTACAGAACACGATTTTCGTTCAGTTTTTGGGTGGGAAGATGATCCCCGGCGGCGAAATTTTGCGATCGGGCAGCCCTTAGATATGGATGTGCCAGTGTGTTTAGATTTAGATCGATTTGTGGAAAGAAGTAATGGAGTTTTTGGCAAATCGGGAACTGGGAAATCTTTTTTAACGAGGTTATTACTGTCGGGAATTATTCGGCGGCAGGCGGCGGTAAACTTAATCTTTGATATGCACTCAGAGTACGGCTGGGAAGCGGTTTCCGAAGGTAAAAATTGTCAAACTGTGAAGGGATTACGTCAGCTATTTCCCCACCAAGTTCAAGTTTATACTCTAGACCCAGAATCTACCAGAAGGCGGGGAATTAAAGATGCTCAGGAATTGTATTTAAGTTTTGATCAAATTGAAATTGAGGATATTAATTTGGTGCGAGGGGAGTTAAATCTTTCCGAGGCAAGTTTGGATAATGCGAATATTTTATTTGGGGAATTTGGCAAGCATTGGATTACTAGATTAATTGCCATGACCAATGAAGATATCACTGAGTTTTGTGATGAGAAACGAGGGCATAAAGGCTCGATCATGGCTCTGCAAAGAAAACTAATGCGCTTAGAAAATCTCAAATATATCCGTAGTGCTTGCCCCCATAATTATGTCGAGCAAATTCTGCGATCGCTAGAATCTGGAAAAAATGTTGTCATTGAGTTTGGCTCCCAGTCCGATATGCTTTCCTATATGCTGGTGACTAACATGATTACCCGGCGGATTCATAAAGCCTACGTGAAAAAATCTGAAACTTTTTTACAGACTAAAAAACCAACCGATCGCCCCACCCAGTTAGTGATTACCATCGAAGAAGCCCATCGATTTTTGGATCCGGCGATCGTCCGCCATACAATTTTTGGCATCATTGCGAGGGAAATGCGGAAATATTTTGTGACTTTATTGGTGGTAGACCAAAGACCTTCGGGCATTGATAACGAGGTGATGTCGCAGATTGGCACTCGGATTACGTCTTTATTAAATGATGATAAGGATATTGAGGCGATTTTTACCGGGGTTTCTGGGGGGGCAAGTCTGCGATCGGTTCTCGCCAAGCTAGATTCCAAACAACAAGCCCTAGTCCTTGGTCATGCTGTCCCTATGCCCGTAGTCGTGCGGACTCGTCCCTACGATGCCCAGTTTTATAGTGAGATTGGCGACCCTGACTGGCAAGAAATGTCTGATCAAGAGCTAGTATCTGTGGCTGAAAGCGCTAGGGCAGATTTGGGATTTTAGAAGATGCCTGAAAATTAGGGGCGCAAAGCCTTGCGCCCTTACCCACCTAATTCCTATCTAATTTCTACGGTTAAACTAAAAGACGCATTGCCACGGGAACCGCCCACAGAAATTTGATAATCACCCGATCGAGGCAGCTCCCGGCTAAAACTACTCACTCCCATGTCTAGCACTGTCCCATCCGGCGCAATCACCGTAAACAACGCCCCGCCTTGAGCTTGAGTAGAGGCAATATTAATGGTCATATTTTGTCCCCGGCTGGCTCCGACCAGATAGACTAAGCGATCGCCCCGGACTACCGAATCTTCTACTGTTGCCGAGGAAGCATTACTAGCAAATTCTATTCTGCGCCCCCTAGCCTGAGCCAGTAATACAGGACTAGAAATCTTTATTTCATTGGGATTGTGTGCTAGAGAATTAACTACGGAACTAACTTCATTAGAAATAGATCGATGATTGATTGGGGAAATTTCTGAAAACCCAACTCCATGAAAAATGAGCAGACTAGCTAACAAATTCTGATACATAACTTTATCTTTTAAATTTTCTATATCTGGGAAGTTGTGATTGTATTTTTAGCTTGGTAACTCTATCCCTCTATCTCCATCATAGTCGGAAAATCTCAGGATAAATCTTTGTGTTAATATTAGTATCAAGCTACATAAATCAAACTACAAGATATTTAGAGAGTTTCCAGTATTTCCAAAATTTTTAGCAAGAAACCTTAAAACTTCTATAATTGAAAATATTATCTAGCAATCGTTCCTAGACTCCTTCAATGGCCTTGAATTGTTCAGAGAAGAACTTCTATAATTGAAAATATTATCTAACAATCTCTCCTATTTCTAGCTGTTATTGATCTTAGAAAATATCTTAAAAAATCTCCTAGCCGATCGCTCCTATTTCTAATTGCTGGTGATTTCAGCAAATATCCTAACCGATCGCTCCCGTTTCTAACTGTTGGTATTCGATCGAGCGAATAATCTCCATGGTGGCTTGGTAGTCAGAAACCTGTCCTTGGGAGCGAAAATGTTTGGCGGCGGTGTAAAGATCAGCGATCGCTAGGGCAGAATCTCCTAGTTTTTGATAGATCATGGCTCGGCTCAGGTAAGCATCGGGCTGCTCTGGCTGCACCTCTAGGGCAAGGGTAAAATTATGAATTGCTTTTTGTAAATCTCCTTGGTGGTGACAAATGCAGGCAAGATTGTAATAAGTTCTAGCCGCTCGGCGATCGAGGGCAATGGCGTGGTTAAAATCTGCTTGGGCTTGGTCAATATTTGCTTGATGAAAGTAAGCTAAACCCCGGTCATTGTAGACCATGGCAATTTTCTTAGTTTCTTCGGGGGGAATATTATTTAAGGCTTGATTATAATCCTCGATCGCCCCTAGATAATCTTCCATGCCGACCTTGGCTAAACCCCGATTATAGTAAGCTCGAAAATCTTGGGGATTAAGGCTAATTAATTGATCATAATCAATCAAGGCTTGGGAATACCTTCCTAAACGATAGTTGGTCAAACCCCGGTGCAAATAGGCTTCCTTTGTTTGAGGATTGAGTTTAATTACTTGACTACAATCTGCCAGAGATTCTAGGTGATTTTCTAGTTGGAGTTGGGCAAAGCAGCGATTGAGGTAGGCGTTAGTTTTTACGCTAGTTTTTACACTAGTTTTTGTTATTTCTCGATCAATAATCACCGTAAATTCTTGCACAGCCTGTTGATAATTCCCCATCTGCGTATGCCGATTAGCCAACTTAAATAATTCCTTGGTTTCAACTTCTGTAATATCGATCGTATCCGCCGCCCAAGCTGGTAAGAGCCATGAAAAAATAAACAAGGGAATTAATAAGCTGAAGCAGAAAAGCCAATTAACTAATTTCATAGATTTAGCAAGATTCATTAGATTTATTAAGAGGATGTCTAAAAAGTGTCTAAAATTTCAGCACAGACTAATCCTGATTCTTTAAAATGGCTGATTCAAATCAGGAATTGGGTAAGGGTGCAAGGCTTTGCGCCCCTACGTTGGCGTAGCCTCCCCAGAGGGGAATCGACTTCTCAGACATCCTCTAAGGCTCTACCACCCTTTCTCTGCCTTATCTAAAACATAGGCAGCAACATTATTAATTTGTTCTTGATCCAAACGACCTCTAAAAGCAGGCATGGCTCCTTTGCCGTTGGTAACTTGCTTGGTGATAGCTTCTATAGAATTCATCTCATATTTTTTGAGGGCATCTTTTTTCAGGGTCTTATCCGCCATGATGACATTTCTGCCCCCTAGGTGACAACTGGCACAATTCCCTGTAAAAATCCCGGCTCCGGCAGCAAGATCAGCAGCGTAGACGGGGGTACTGGTGGTAAAAGTAACAGTAACAAGGGCGAAGAGAGTGAGGACGATCGCAATTAATCTGGACATAAGCAAACTTCTCCTAATAAGCACAACTAATTCAGTGACCACACTAAAAATTACTGACACGACTAATATTTAGACTCAGCATCTAGATACAGCAAATGAAATCCTATAACTCAAGTTCTCAACAGTCAAAAGACAGGCTGTCGTACCTTTACATCTCTAAATCCTATGCAAAATTATCCTAGGAATTAATTTCGGTGGCTTTCTTTCCCCAGGGAGCCACTAGGGGCAGAAGAAGTAAGCCCGGAATTGCTGCCACGATACTAATCAGCATAAAATTTGGCCATCCGGTCAGTTCGGCAACCTTTCCTGCCGGAGCAATCAGCACATCCCGGCTCACTGCCATCAAACTAGAGAGGAGAGCATACTGAGTTGCGGTGAAACTGGGGTTGCACAGGCTCATCAGGTAAGCAACGTAGGCAGCAGTACCCATGCCTCCACAGAAGTTTTCTAGATTAATACTCAGGACAAGGAGTTGGTAATTTTGCCCGGTCAGGGCGAGAGCTAAATAGCCCAAATTACTCAAGCATTGTAGCCCACCAAAAATCCAGAGGGACTTGTAAATCCCTAATTTACTCATCACCGAACCGCCCACCAGTGTTCCGACCAGCGTTGCCAAGATACCCATGCCGCCCCGAATCACCCCTAAGTCTGTTTGCGAAAATCCAGTTTGTAATAAAAAGGGGGTAGTCATGTTATTAAGAATCGCATCCCCAAATTTGTATAGGGTAATAAATACTAGACTTAAAATCCCTACCTTCACACCGTGGCTTTGGAAAAAATCTTGAAAAGGGAGAATCACCGCATCGACTAGGGTTTCTGGCGCTTGGACTGGTTTTTCTGGTTCTGGAGCAAAAAAGCTACTGACTAAGCCCACCAACATCAAGATTGCCATAAATAAATAAACGACATTCCAAGGCAGGCGATCGGCTAATACAAGAGCGAGGGAACCCGTGATCACAAGAGCAAGGCGATAACCCAAAACGGTGATGGCGGCTCCGGCTCCCATTTCCTGCTCCTCCAACATATCAGTGCGGTAGGCATCAAAGGCAATATCTTGGGAAGCACTAAAAAAAGCAATTGCGATCGCATTCACTGCTAATAGCTGGAGAGCTTGCTTGGGTTGCTGAAAAAACATACAGCTAATGGCAAGAATCAAGGCAATCTGGGTAATCACGAGCCACCCCCGCCGTCTCCCCATAAAGGGCGGCACGTAGCGATCGAGCAAGGGCGACCAAATAAACTTAAAGGAGTAGGGCAGGGCGACAAGGCTAAATAGCCCAATGGAAGTTAGATTTACCCCTTCCTTGGTCATCCATGCTTGGAGGGTGGTGCTGGTCAAAAACAAGGGCAGACCAGAGGAGAAACCCAGCAACAACATAATGGACATTTTGCGGCTGGTAAAAACTTGGAGATAGGATTGGTTACTCAAGATTAAATGTGGGGTTAGCTAGAACTAGGGAATTTTTCTAGGATAGACGATCTTAGTAGTTGTGCAATTTTAATCATGACTTTTTCAAAACGTAGCAGTTCTCCCCTAATCTCATTCAGAACGTACCTCTTTTTGGTAGTCCAGAGGATCTTGGGTCAAAGTCAAAACACCACGATAGCACTCTAAATCAACGCCATCGTTTAAGCCAATCGCTCCTCTATCAATATTGACTTGTTCTGTTTCATACTTATGCACACCCCAGAAATCTACCAGCGATCGGGCAATTTCCCACAGCAAACGCCAGCGATCGCGTACTGGCAATTGTAGAGTTGCTTTTCATAGTTCCAAGAATGTCATAATCCCTCACCTCTCAATTTAAAAGGCTCCATCATATTTAACACGCATGAAATTTTTTCAAGCCTTTCTCTATATTTAGATTATCTCAAATGTTAGGGGAGCGATCAATCTCTATGGCTTCACTCTATGATTTTAGTCCGATGAGAGTACAATTATTTTTTTGTTGCTCTTAGTGGGTACGGTACTTTTTTGCTAAAATGCCAGCAGTTGTAAATCTACGGCACAGGTAATCAAAATTATGCGTAAACAAACTATTACCTATACATCATCCTTAGATGATTTAGTTGCTATTGCCAAACGCCTCAGCTTGCATGAGAATCAATATCAAATTAGCTCAGAAGAATTTTTCGACCAATATAATCAAGGATTGTTATCTGATGATGCTCTATTTATAGAATGGGCTAATGATTATCGTCACTACCTAGCCTTACATCAAGAATTAGTACAACGATTAAATTATGCTGCCTGATGTTTTATCTAACTATCTCGATCGAGTTGAGCAAGCGATTCAACAATCTTTTTTTGAGAGAACCAATTATTCTTTAGTTTCTCTTTAATAGGGGTAAGCTATAGATTCATCGATTCATCGATTCTCTGATAAAATATAAATCATTTAGATAAAGACTCTTAGCCTTTGGAACCAACAGAATCTCAATATTTAGTGATCAATGCTTTGCAAATCCTAGACTTGCTTGAGTACGAATTTTATGATGGAGATAGTGGATATTGGTATATTGCCACGCCCAGCCCCCTATTGCCAATAGCGGTTATTTCGCCCAATGGAGAAGTAACTCCCAATAACTGGAGATTATAGATATGAGAGAACCTACTGAGTTAGAAAAAAAACAATATCAAAGACTTCAGGAAATCTTCACTGTAGCTCGCAGTCGATACCTAAAAGCAGGAGGCGATCCAAAACGTGCTGGGGGTATTCTCAATGGACAAGACTGCCTAACCACTGAAGAAAAACAAGAAATTATTAAGTTAGGAAAGCAGGTTTTCCCCGTAGGGCGGACAGAAATTAAAGTCTAATTCAACTCACTCTCTACCCATTGTCTAAAATATGATCGATCTCTATGGTTTCAACTTGATGGGAGTTTAATTACATTTTTCAGAGAAACTCTACATGATTCTGCATATCTAATGGTTCAAGTGCTTCCCAAATTAAAATCAAACCCCGCACAATTTCACCAATAGAACAACTATTTTGATGACAATAAACAATTCCATAATGTTCTAAACCTTGCTGATGCAATACCAAAAAATCATCATCTTGGGTAAAGATTACTCGCTCTTGAGCAAGGGCAAAAGTTAACTGTTTTTCATCAGTTGCACTTAATAGCCCTACTTCTGGTGTAGTAGTGATATCAATATTTCGTCTTCTCAAAGCTTCAGCGATCGCCCGCTCAACTTGTTCATCAGTATGAAATCGAATCTTGTTCAAGACCCTATCCTTTTAATTTTTGCTGCAACTTAGAAGGAATTTTTGCTTTTAATTCCTGTACAAACATCTCGCCTTCTTGCATTTGTTGACGAATTTCCGCAAAATGATCGTGGTAATAAGCCAAGGCTGCATATACATCTGCCAATGTAATAGATGGATATCGTGACACAATTTCATCCACAGACATGCCCATTTGCTCATGCCAAACAACAACATCTTGGACTCTAATCCGATGTCCCGCAATGCGTGGCTTACCACCACAAACACCGGGAGTAATTTCAATATGTTCTGCAATCACTGCTGTCATATAACCTCCTCAAATTCTTCTCTATCTTAACTAAAAATCTTAATTAAAAGACTGTGCCATCGCTCTGGATTTTTAGGGGCGGGATACCACCGGGGCGGAGTTCGGCGGCGATTTTTCTGCCTGCTGCCCAAGTTCCCCCTTCAAGGACTTTGACTAGGGGTAAATCTGTAGTGCTTAGGTTTAGTTGCTGGCGGAGGGTGATGGCAATGTGATCTAAGAGAATCACCGTTAAAGCTCGCCATTCTACAACTACTTCTGATTCTGGGGTGTAGGTTTTGGTGAGGATTTCTGGATATTTGGGTTGCAATAAGCCCAAGTCTAGACATAAACCCCCGTTGCGATATTCGGGTAATCCGGTCATTTCTTCTAGGTGAGTAATCTCAATCCCTAGTTCTTGCAGAGGCTCTAGGAGGGAATAGGTGAGCCATTGGGAGAGCTTGTGGAAAGGGACTAGCTTGGCGGCGGGAGTTTCCCCGGCTAACTGAGAATGCTGCCACACATCCCCGAGGTTGATCCCATCTAGAATAATTCGGTTTGCCCAGATATCTCCTAAACCTTCGAGGACGGCTTGAAATACTTTAGCAGCAGGAAGTTGTTGGTTGTCAAGGCTCGTTGGCGTAGCCTCTCCAAAGGGGAATCGCAAATCATTCACCAAATAATCCACCATGTACCCTAACCGGAAATTTTCACCATCAAGGCTAAAGATTTGGGGATAACG
>JAAUUE010000152.1 GCA_012031635.1 Coleofasciculaceae cyanobacterium SM2_1_6
CTATGACCGGTCAAGGTTTTCAGTTCCTGCCCTCCCAGACTCCACAACTTCACCGTTTTGTCAGCACTAGCGGTAGCGATGGTTTTGCCGTCGGGGCTAAAGGCAACGCTTGTGACACTTTTGCTATGACCTTGTAGGTGGTTGCGTTCATTTACTCCATAAACCGCCTCGTGTAGAGCCAAAGTCACCTTAGTCTTGATATCGTCAGTCGACCACTCATTTTTATCTAAGCTTTCTAGCTGCTGCCTCGCCCACATTGCCTTCAACAGCCCATCAAACTTCTTATTATCTACGAAGGCGGATTTTGCCTCCACAATGCTCAAATTAATTTTTCCTATTTGTATATCTACCCCTGCTTGAGCCACCAATCGCCAGGCAACACCAACAACAAAGATAGATATTAAGAAAATAATCACACCAATAATAGTAATAATTTGTGTTCTCTTTTCTGTTTTTATCAATCTTTGCTTTGCTTGCTTCTGTTGATTCTGAGCCAGTAGTTGCTGTTTTTGCGCTAGAGTTCTTTGCTTTTGAGCAGCTAACCTCTGTTGCTCCTCTGCTTTCCTAGCTTGCTCAGCAGCTTCTCGCTCCTGACGAACTATCTCTAGCCTTAAACCTTGACTGTCTCGCAAAAAACAAGCATCCCTATAGCTTAGCTGCTTCCCCTCCGCCCAAGCCTCCGCAGCTTCTAGCGCCTTCCCTTTGAGTAAAAACGCCTCTTTTTGCTCACTGTCTGCTTCCTGCCATGCCCTCATTGCCTTTGCATAAAAAGACGGGCGTAGGTCTACTAATGCGGCTTCCACCCACCCAGAATTAAATATTGCTGCATAAATAGGGTTATAAACCATTAATTGGCTTTCCCGCTTTACCACCAAACCTGTTAGCCTTAACTGCATTTGTTCATAGCTTTCGTCAGCAGCAATTCCTCCATCTAAAACCTGCTGATACATTCCTAACAACCTACCTCGACCCCGCTCATTCAGCCCCAAAATTCTTTCTTCCAAAGTCTTCAAATGCTGCGGCACATCTTGCTCTTCCCAATTATCAATAATTTGGGTATGAACGATCCGCTCTACTAGTTCTTGGGGCGACTTAGAAAAATCATCTGCCTGCGTAACCAAATTCAACAACTTTTGGGTGAGAAATGGCTGTCCCCCTGTCCACTGCAACACCTCTTGCAAAATCCTTTGGGGATCCCGAACTTTATCCACTAAGCCCGGCATCAAGGGCGTAGCTTCTTGTAATTGAAATCCACTCATTTCCACCGCCCAGCCAACATTAAACGCTGAGCCACGCCGACTACGAATTAAATCAGCAGGAGTAGCTACACCAAAGAAAGCAAAGGTAAGGCGCTTATATTCTGTTTTTTCCGCTCGTTTTCATGAAAAGATCGAATCAACATGAAAAAACCATCTGTATCAAATTTCAGACTCAGAAGGTTGTCGATCTCTTCTACAAAAATAACTATATTTTCTGGAATATTCGGCAGTAGAGTTTCTTCGATGAAATAGTTAAATCGCTCTACCACAGAAATTGATTGAGCCTCTAACTCTTTCCACCACACTCCAAAGTTAACCTTATCTCCTAGCTGCAAATCTTTGATTAACCGCTTGATCGTACCTGCATACCATTGATCTTCCCGTAAAGTTGTACCCCGTACTTGGGGATCGATTACTGCACAAGCGACCCCCACTTTTTGCAGCTTTTGCATTGTCCTAACTTGTAAACTTGACTTTCCCATCTGCCGGGAGTTAAACACAAAGCAATATTCTCCCAATCTCAGGCGATCGAATAGTTCTCGATCTGCTTGCCTTTCCACGTAAGCAGGGGCATCACTAGATAAACTACCACCAACTTGATAGCTAAAACTTATAGATTTCTCTGGGGTTTGGGATGTCATAGATTAAACTCCTAGGCGATCACGGAAATACAAACGATACAAAAGACACCGAGGTTGCACATCATTCTTATCTCGTACCACCAAACCCCTACTATCTAGCTTAAACGCCTCTTCAGAACGCAATCGCACGGGATTCTCTGAGGCAACTACAGTTTTCATAGCTGCTGCCAATTTAGGATAGTCTTCCACTACTTTGAGATGTCCAAGTAAGTGATTGCTGTAAATTCCCGCTTCTGTTGGTGCTATACGCAAGAATTCTTCTAAGGATAAATCTCCAGAGGCAATATGATAAAGAGCCAATCGCACCAAATAAGGATGTCCTCCAATTAACCCTAGGAACTGACCCACGTGTTGATCAGTCCACCCCAATCCATGCCGAGCGATTAATACCTGTACTTCAGAGTCTGTAAATTCACTTAATTTAATTGCTAAACCCACATTAAAGGGGGATTGATTAATATCCTTAGGCAGGTAAGGTTCTTGGGAGTGGGCAATTAATAAGCGAAGTTTTCCCCATAAGATATCATTCCGAGATCGACCATGCCAACCCCGCAGTAAGCCACAAAAATCTGTTTCAATATCGGCATACTTAAATACTCGATCAAAATTATCTATCGCCAACACCAGAGGCTGCTCACTTCCCTTTAGCAAATAATTTTCAAAGTAATCGGTAGTATTGTCATTTGCCCCAAAAATATCATCCCAATATTCCTCTGTCTTTATCCTGATTCCCAACTGCTTACCCACAGTGGCACAAAACCACTGCATAAACTGCTCTAGATCAGCAAAAATTTTCTGGTTTACCTCCTCCAAATTTAAATTCACCGTTCGATAGCCTAGCTGTTTGGCTTGGGCAAGTACCCGGATCATCAAGGAAGATTTCCCCATCTTGTGGGGTGATTTAATCCGAATCAGAGAGCCGGGCTTTTTGATTTCTTCGTAGCACCGCTCTTCCGCAACAGAGGGAATATAAAATCTGGAGTCGATCGGTACCTGCCCGTCGGGAAATTCTAAATTCACCTCAGCAGATGCGGGTAAGGCTGGATCTACAGGAATTAGGCGAGTTTGCCTACTAGGATTAATGTCGTCCTGCTGACTAGGAGGTTTCCGTCCAGATGGTTCCAAAGTTCGACCAGAGGGTGGCTCTTGGGGATAGATTGGATCAAATTCTCGTGATCTTGGCTGGGTTGCACCCTTGAGGGGGCGAGGGGGGCGATCGGCATACAAAAGTTCAAAAATAGGCACTGCTTCAAAGCCAATCCCTTTTAAGTACATCTTGCCGTGGGCATGAATATTCAGACCCATCACTTGAGCGCTCCGCATAAAAGCCGCCGCATTTTCTGACAACAGAATTTGTTCCCCCGTCGCCAAATCCGCTACCCTCGATGCATAGTCAACTTCCTGACCAATGAACTGCTCGCCGTGGACTAGGGGAGAGCCGATGTGCATCCCGACTTTGACTGCCAGATTTCCCAAAGGTGTAGCAATTGGCTCGGTAATATGCAGAGTTTGCATCCCCACCGCCCACTCTGTTGCCAGCAATACATTGGGAAATACCAGAAAAAACCCATCCCCCATTTCCGTCACAATCCGCCCTTGGTACTGCGATAGAGCGGCTGTCACCCGTTGTCTATGGGGCAGCAAAATCGTGTCCCGATAGGTTTCATTCCGCTCGTGCGTATTGCTACCAGTCAAGTGGTTTTTAATAGCTGTTGAATTTACCAAATCTGTAAAAACAAGGGCTATCATCTGTTCAGCCATAGATACCTCATGGGGCTATTGGGAGGACTATTGGGTCAACCAGAGCATGGTTGCAGGTTGATGATATTGCAGATTAAAGCCTGGACTAATTACTTCCCAATTTTAGCCTTCCAACGGGAAAATTATCAGATATTACTCTACACTAGCAATCACTTGCCCAATATCTTGAGGCGTGACACCAATAGCCAGCATTGCTCGAATCAACAATTCTCAAGAAACTGAAGCATCCCCATTTTCGGCTTTGGCAATCCGGGGCTGGCTAGAGTTAATTTTCTATGATCCTGATCAACCACTTCTCAGGGCTTCGATCGGGTCAAGTTTAGCAGCGCGTTTGGCAGGAACTACGCCGAAGAAAAGACCAATGCCTCCCGAAACACTGACCGCAACGATAATCGCTACGGGGGAAACTGCCGCCTTAAAGGAAGTGAGGGTACTAATTAAGACAATGCCACTCACCCCCACGAGAGTGCCGACTACGCCCCCCGCCGCCGAGAGGATCACGGCTTCAATTAAAAACTGGAGGAGAATATCTTTTTCCCTTGCCCCGATCGCTTTCCTGAGTCCAATTTCTTGGGTACGTTCTGTCACCGAAACCAGCATGATATTCATTACCCCAATGCCGCCCACAAAGAGGGAAATTCCGGCGATCGCTGCCAGCATTAGGGTCAAGGCTCCGGTAATTGTATTGGCAATACTGAGAATATCCTCTTGGCTACTCACCACAAAATCATCATCAAGGGTAATTTTATGGCGTAACCTTAAAAGATTTTCGATCTGGAACTTGGCAGCATCCATAGTCTCTTGACTTTTAGCAGACACCGAGATAAATGTCACTTCCAAACCGTAGGGCGAAGTCCTACCCACAAGGCGGTTAGCCGCAGTAGTCAGGGGAATATAAGCCACATTGTCTTGATTGTTCCCCAAAAAAGCTCCCTTCGCTTCCATCACCCCAATCACTTGAAAGGAAAGATTTTGAATCCGGATCTGCTGCCCGATGGGGTCACTCCCAGCAAAAAGTTCATCCACCAAGTCTGGTCCTAGGACTACAACTTGATTACTCCGTTGCAGATCTAGGTCATTGATGAATCTACCCCGCTCCACATCAAAGCTCCGCACGGGTAGGAATTCGGGAGTAGTTCCCACCACTAGAGCATTTTTATTCCGGTTCCGGTAGGTTAGGAGTCTATTTGTATTAATTTGAGCAGCCACCTGATCCACCGAGGGGACTTGGGTAGCGATCGCCTGAGCATCAGCAAAAACTAGGGTTTTGGGGATTTCAAAAGTCCGGTTCCGGTTGCCACTGCCGGGAGAGACAAACAAAACATTGGGGCCGAGGGATTCAAACTGCTCTGCGGCGAGGCGTTGCGCCCCCTGCCCGATGCCCACCATGGCAATTACCGAGGCATTCCCAATCACAATTCCCAGCATCGTTAGACTACTGCGGAGTTTGTTAGCGATCAGGGTTTTGATTGCCATGCGGAGGCTTTCGCCGAGGTCTAGGGTCTGGCGCTTACCGATCGCTGGTTTAGCGGGAGTAACGGTGGGGGAGGCTGGCGGCGGGGAATTTTTAGGCTTTTGGGGATTTTGCTGGTCTGGTTCTTTGATGATCATGGTTGTTGCTCCTCCCGTTTCACCCCTGGGGGTAGATTGATAAAGACCCGCTCTTGGGGAGTTAACCCTTCCAGAATTTGGGTTTTATCTTGACTGGTCTGCCCAATGGTCACGGGTTTGAAGGTTGGTTGATTATTTTCACCGGGAATCAGTACCCCAGTTCTTCCCTTTTCGGTGACGATCGCCACCGTCGGCACTACGAGGGCATCTTTGACCTGCTCTCCCAAAAAGCGCGTATCCACATTCATATTCGATCGCAGTTTATCTTTCCCCGTTTCTAGGGTGATTCGGACTTGGAAAGAGGTGACATTCTGCTCGACCACGGCTTCGGGAGCCACGAGATTTACTCGCCCCACAAAAACTTCCCCCGGATAGGCATCGGCAATAATTTCCACCCGTTGCCCCTGACTAATCCTGCCCACATCCACTTCTGGCACCGAGGCAAGAATTTCTAAGCCCCTAGCGATCGCCAAGATGGAAGCAGACGTGGCACTAGCTGTAGTTCCGGCGGATACCGTTGGGGTCACAAACGCCCCTTCGTTGGCATACTTTTGGCTGACAATCCCATCAAAGGGAGCCGTAATTGTCGCATCATTGAGCTGGAGTTCGATCGCTGCCACCTGTGCCCTCGCTACCCCCACCGCCGCCGCCGCTTGGTCAATTTGTTCAGAACGAGTCCCGTTTTCCATCATCTCCACCACCGCCCGGGCTTCCCGCACCGCCGCCGCCAGTTGCGCTGTATCTTCAGCCCTTGACCCACTACGAGCCTGTTGCAATCTCTGCTCTGCTTGGAAAAGATTGGCTTGGGCATCTCTCTGCTCAGCGAGGGATTGATTGAGGGCATCTTGGGAAACTGCCCCTTGGGCTTCAAGAGTTTGGTTCTGGCGGAGTCTGGTATTACTCAATTCCAAACGAGAACTAGCTGCAAATACCTGAGCCTCGGCTTGAGCAATTTCTTCGGGGCGACCCCTCCCGGCTGCTGCCAATCTTGCTTGGGCTTGCTCTAACCTTGCCCTAGCTTGGGCAATTTCTTCGGGTCTACTACCTGCTCTCACCTCCGCCAGCCTTGCTTCTGCTTGGTCAAGATTCGCCTGGGTTCGTAGATAATCTGCTTGGAGATCGGTGGTTTCCATCTGGGCAAGTCTTTGTCCTGCCGTCACCTGATCTCCCTGCTCTACAAATAATCTGGTGATTCGCCCGGCAGTTTTGGGGCTGATATTTACGCTCTGGATGGGAACCACCGTGCCACTGGCGGTAATATTTACCTCTAGGTTTTGGGAAGTGGCAGTGACGGTATATTTTTCTAGGTCAAAGGCTGGAGTCCGACTTCTGACGATCGCCAGTCCAATTCCTGCCGTAAGAATAACTCCCGCAGCGATCGAGGCAATCAACAGGGTTTTTGATTTTTTTGGTTTGCCCAAGGAAGGAAGAGTAATACTCATGAAATTTGCTAAAATTGCTTACGAAAAAATAATCTTGAAAAGGCTCTACAGCTCTTTAGGGAGGGGAATCATCCTTAAAGTTGCCTTTGGGCGATCGTTGATTTGTCTATAAAAAGGTACTTTCTGGAATATATCTAGAGTTAATCAGCTAATCTGACCTAATCTAGGATTAACTCCTCTATTATAAATGGAGTTGCTAGCAGTTCTTGAAGAAATATTAAGCAATTCAAGATTTTAAGGCTGGCTCTGGGGATAAAATCAAGGGCAAATAAACGCTGAAAGTAGTTGCTTTGGGGACACTCCGCACCGAAATATTGCCGTCATGCTTGTCAATAATTTTTTTTACGATATTTAACCCCAGCCCACTCCCTTCCCCCATAGGTTTTGTGGTAAAAAATGGCTCAAATATTTTTGGTAGGATATCCGGGGGAATGCCTCGTCCAGTATCAGTAATTTCCACACAAATATGTTTTTTTTGTAATTGAATTGTTAGGGTCAGAACTCCCTTATTGTTCATAGCTTGGAGAGCATTATAAATGAGGTTTGTCCACACTTGATTTAGTTCATCGGGATAGCAAAGAATTGATGGCAATTCTGGAGGATAGTGACGCACAACTTCTATCCCTTGTTTCAGTTGACTTTGGTATAAAATTAAAACGGTTTCAATATTATCTAAGATATTGGCTAGGGATTTCTTCCCAGATTGATTGTAACGGGCATAACTTTTAAGAGCAAAAACAATCTTATTCGCCCGGCTGCTCGCCATTTTGATGGCATCACTACTAGTTTTGATGGTAGATAGTTGATAAGCCATACTCAAAATTTGGGGACAGTTCACACTCTGGAAAATGGGCTGAAATAGTTGTAACTGATCCTGCACTCCTATATCAACAAGAATGTCAGCGATCGCCTCCCCATCATCAATACCGAATGCTTCTATTTCTTGAGCAAAAGATTTACGCAGTTGACGTTTTTCCTTACTAGATAAAGCTTGGTGGTGATTAGTAAATTGTTGGATTAAAGTCAAGAAGGATTGTTGTTCTGAGGCAGAAAGAGATTGGAGAAAACTTGGTAATTCTGTGAAGGTATTACTAAAGAAATTGTCAATATTATCCGCAGAAGAACTAATAGCCCCTAGCGGATTATTAATTTCGTGGGCAACTCCCGCCACTAATTGTCCAAGGGCTGCCATTTTTTCGGATTGGATTAATTCATGTTGAGTTTGTGCTAATTGAGTATTCGTAGCTTGCAACTGGGTCAGAGCAGCTTTTAATTCTTGGGATTTGGTTTCTAGTTCCCACTCTCGATGGATAGCTTGGGGAGTTTCCGAAAGCATGGCAATGGTTACAGGGACAATTTCTGAATCTAGCTCGTCAACACCTAACCAAGGCTGGGGTTTGATGAGTTTATCTAGTTTGGGATCAGGCTTTTGAACATCTGCTGGCAAACTTTTATTGAGATTTTCATGGGTATAAACTATCTGAAATTGACCGTTGGGCAGGAGTTTGCCGATGTGGCTACGTTTCCAGAGGTGATGTTTCTCGACTTGGACTAAGCCTCCGGGGGCGGCAAAGGTTTGCTGATGGGCAGCAGCAAGGACTTTTTGTGTTTCAAAAGATTGGGCAGCTTCTACGGCTTGTTTCCAGAGGTAGACTTGGATGTAGGCAGCTTCGATCGGGTCGCTGGTGACTCGATCGCTCCCGTAGGCGGCTTGAAATCTCTGGACAAAACTTTTATTCTCTGGGGTATCAATACTCTGGAAATAACTCCAACAGGCATAGTGTCCGGCGGCTGGTTCGCCAATTTTGGAAAATACTTCTTCAGCAGCACTAAAGGCAACCACAGGAATCTCTTCGGCTCTAATTCCCGCTTGGGCATACTGTTCATAGAACGCCAGATTACAATCCCCATTGAGGGTACTGAAGACGGCATCGGGTTTTGCTGCTTTGATTCTCTCGATCGTGGCCGCAAATTCTGTAGTTCCCATGGGGACGTATTCTAAACCCACCACAGTCCCGCCCCGGTGCTGGAGTTCCGCCGCAATGATTTTATTATAAGCCCGGGGAAATACGTAATCTGAGCCTAGTAGATACAACCGATTTCCTCGGTGCTGAAGAACCCAAGCCAAGGCAGGGTTGATCTGTTGGTTGGGGCAACAGCCACTGTAGAAAATATTGGGGGAACATTCTAGGGCTTCGTACTGGAGAGGATACCACAGCAAAGAATTGTATTGCTCAAAGATGGGCATCATCGCTTTGCGACTACTAGAACTCCAGCCGCCAAAGGCGGTGACAATCTGGTCTTCAACGATGAGCTTTCTCACCTTGCTAGCGTAGGTATATAAATCCGAGGCGCCATCTTCAATAATGGGTTGGATAGTTTTGCCCAAGACTCCAGAGGCAGCATTAATTTCGGCGATCGCCATTAGTTCCGCATCAATGAGAGAAGTCTCCCCGATCGCCATGGTTCCCGTCAGGG
This sequence comes from Coleofasciculaceae cyanobacterium SM2_1_6, assembly GCA_012031635.1. Classification (GTDB taxonomy): domain Bacteria; phylum Cyanobacteriota; class Cyanobacteriia; order Cyanobacteriales; family JAAUUE01; genus JAAUUE01. Next base: position 9,193 of record JAAUUE010000152.1, read on the forward strand.
AGTGAATAATCCCCACCCGTACCATCGATTCGTTAGCAGACAGTTCTCCAGATAGTTCTCCAGACAACTCTCCAGACAATTCTCTGGTAATCGTACTCATACGGCTATTTCCTTCAAGAACTACTATGAAGACCTAAATTAATCCCCTAGAGTTAATATTCTTTTGTGTATCAGTCTCCTAGACTATGTTAACTATTCTTTTTAAAATTTTTGATAAACTCTAGTCCCTTGATAGAGTGATCAAATATCTTCATTTATGGCGGAAATTGCCCCTTCGACTACTTCGACTCCGCTTAGGATAAGTCCGCTCAGGGAAAGTCTACTAGGCTCAGGGAATGTCTACAAAAGCTAGAGGTTAAATATTACTCAAGAAATTTTGGGCGGCGGCGAGGGCAGCAGGATTTAGGCCAGTGGCTCCCCCAGAGTTGAGGTAGTTCAGGGCGGCGGGAGCAAGGGATTTCCAAGCATTAACCTTGGCGGGGGAGGTGGTGGTAAACCAATTGATGATTGCGTTGCTATTCAAGGTTCCTTTTTCATAATCATTGATCACTCGTTGGACAATTCTGCCAATATTCGGAGTTCCGGCGAGGGTTCTGGCTGCCCAGCGATCGAGAAACACGGTATTTGTCCCCCCGGTGGTGGCTGCCATCGCTGCTGCATCAAGGTCAATGAAAAGATGGAGATTTGAAGGTTCTGTCACTGGTTGTACTCCCAAGATTTTGAGTTGAATTTGTGTTGAGAAATTATCAGGTATTCTGGTCGGTAATATATAGTGCTAGACAGATTAATTAGGACAAGACCAGATACGTTGGCTGAGCGAAGTCGCATTTATGCTGAGCGTTGTCGAAGTAGCCCAATTCGTCCTAACTTTTATGGCAACGACTATACTAGACCTCTTGCGTGAATCATGACCCTCACCCTAAATCCCTCTCCCTAGAGTAGGGACTTTCCTCTTACTCCCCTTCTCCCTAGGGAGAAGGGCTGGGGATG
>JAAUUE010000153.1 GCA_012031635.1 Coleofasciculaceae cyanobacterium SM2_1_6
GTGAGGAAACTACCAGCGATCGGCAGTGTGGTGGCAGGAGCTTGGATTATTTCTTTTATCTTAGTTTTGTGGCTCCTCGCTGGGGGGCTTTGGGTTGCAAACCGTGGGGACTGACCTCTGGAATGGCTTGCTGCTGACCATCTTCATGGCTTCCATTAGTATCGGTTTATCTTTCCCTTGGGGATTATCTTTGCCCTCGGTCGCCAGAGTAGCTTGCCGATCGTGAAATTTTTCTCGGTAGCCTATATTGAGTTTTTCCGGGGTCTGCCCTTGGTGGGGATTTTGTTTGCGGCTCAGGTGATGCTGCCGTTGATTTTGCCGGGGGACTGGCGGATCGATCGAGTCGTCCGGGCGATCGCTGGCTTGACTATTTTTACCTCTGCCTACCTCGCTGAAGCCATCCGGGGCGGCTTACAAGCAATTCCCAAGGGGCAGATCGAAGCGGCTAGTGCCTTGGGCTTAAATACGCCCTTGAGTTTATATCTAATCGTCATGCCCCAAGCTCTCCGGGCAGTGATTCCGGCGATGATGAATTTATTTTTGAGCCTGTTCAAAGATACGTCTCTATTGGCGGTGGTGGGCTTGGTGGAACTAACGGGCATTTCTCGGAATATCTTGGCAAACCCCAATTTCTTAGGCAGATTTGCCGAAGTCTATCTATTTGTGGCAACTATTTATCTAATTTGTTGTTCCGCCATGTCCCAAGCTAGTAAGCAACTGGAGGTAAATTTGGGGGTGGGGAAACGCTAGCCTGACTCAGCTTTTAGTCACTTCTAATTAATCCAAACTTAGATATTATTAACTTTTTTAACTAATACATTCCTGAAGGAGAAGATCATGACCCAAGGACTTAATGAAACCAATGGTAAAGCAAATAGCTATGCAGAACTCCCAACCAAGAAAGAGGTAATTATTGCTACGGATGTCCAGAAATGGTACGACAATAAATTTCATGTGTTGCGGGGAGTGAGCCTGACGGTGTATGAAGGGGAAGTGGTGGTGATTATGGGACCTTCGGGTTCTGGCAAATCTACCTTTATTCGGACTTTCAACGCCCTAGAAGCTTACCAAAAAGGCTCCATTAATATTGATGGCATTGAACTTTCCCATGATCTAAAAAATATCGAAGCGATCCGCCGGGAAGTGGGGATGGTGTTCCAGCAATTTAATTTATTTCCTCACTTAACTATTCTGGAAAATGTTACTCTGTCACCGATCTGGGTGCGCCGCTATCCAAAGAAAAAAGCCGAAGAAATCGCCATGAAACTGCTAGAGCGGGTGGGAATTGCGGAACAAGCCCGGAAATATCCGGGGCAACTATCGGGGGGACAGCAACAACGGGTAGCGATCGCTCGTGCCTTAGCCATGCAACCCAAGGTCATGCTCTTTGATGAACCAACCTCCGCCCTCGACCCGGAAATGGTCCGGGAAGTATTAGATACGATGAAAACCCTCGCCCAAGAAGGGATGACCATGGTAGTTGTTACCCACGAAGTTGGTTTTGCCAGAGAAGTAGCCGATCGCATTGTCCTGATGGATGGTGGGTTACTGATTGAGGAAGCTGACCCTGTAGAATTTTTCAACAATCCCAAGGAAGAACGCACCCGGAAGTTCCTCTCACAGATTTTATAGAACTATACTTAATTATTTGCTCAAGGGATTTTGATTTTGGGCGGCGGAACTTAGGGTTTGGGTAATCCTCTTCAGCCTTGTTTCGGGACGTTTAGCACTAAGGATTTAACTTTACTATCAATCCACCCAAAACACAGGGCTTCTTTGACTGCTTCACTATACTTAACGCTGGGTTTGCCACTGCCGATTTTGTAATAAATCAACCAAATCCCTAGAGAAGTCTCATGATGCTCCTCTAACCATGTTCTCCAACTTTGGCGATCGCTGGCATAGATAGTTTCTAGTTGGTCATCAAATTTGGGCATTTTTATACATAGCTTAGAAATCAGTAATTAGGAATTAGGCGGCGATATGTAACAATTAGTTAACAAATAAAATAATAAACTAAAATTAGCTTATGACTTTTCTCCCAAATACTTCCCTTGGTAGTCTGGGGTTGACGATCGGTGGAATTCTGGCTCTCATGGGGTTAGTCGCCTACGCCACCGGCAACTCTACCCTAAACTTAATCGGTTTCTTCTACGGGATTCCCCTTTTGCTGGGAGGTTTAGCCCTCAAAGCCTCGGAACTCAAGCCCGTCCGCCTCAGCCAACCGACCCCGCCCACCGTTGTCACGCTCCGGGAACAACAAGCGACCGCCACCCAAAACCAAATTCGCAAAGATGTGATGCGCTACCGCTACGGTCAGGAAGCCCACCTCGATGAATCTCTTTCCCATTTAGGGATGGCTCCCAGCGACGAAGAAAGACCCCTGCTGGCAGGGTTGCGGGAAGAAGAAATTGCCGGAGCCTACGCTCTAGTTTTAGAATTTGATTCGCCCTTAATTCCCCTCGAAACTTGGCAGGAAAAACAGGAAAAAATCGAGAAGTTTTTTGGTCCCGGCTTGCGGGTAGAAATCAACCCGATCTCTGAAGAAGACCGCATTGATTTGAAGTTGATTGCTACTCCTGCCAATAGCTAGAATTTCTTCATAGGCAATAATCTAGAAAGGCAACCGGAACCAGCGATCGAGCCAATTTCTCAAGCGATCGAACCAAGAAGGATTAGGCATTGGATTGCCAGACTTTTCATAATTACCCACAATCTGTCTGCCTAAGAGGGTGAGGCGAAAACTATCCGTAATCCCTTGCCCGTCTACTTCTCTGCGGACTAAACCCACTTGGATCAACCACATCACCGCACTTTCTGCCGCTAGTTCTGAGAGGGGTTTTTGGGTGTAACCTTTCTCTACTCCTGTAGCTCCGGTAATATCGGCGAGGGAAATACTGGTAATTTGCATACACAAAAGAAAAGGCAGCAAAAAAGGGGAGCAAAGAAAAGCTCGATCGGCTCTAGCGAGGGCTGGAGATGAAACATTGGCATTTACTGGAGGCTTAATGGTGATCATAATCTGTCGTCAATCAGTCATTAAAAGGAATAAATTCAATCAGTTAGTTTTTATGGTAAATTTGGATAACGCCTGAAAGGTTTCAAGCTAATTTATTTCCGGCTCTTATATATTTAATTATAGATTTCATGTTTGGTCTTATTGGTCATCTTACCAGTTTGGAACACGCCCAAAGAGTGGCGATGGATTTAGGCTACCCAGAATACGCAGACCAAGGGTTAGATTTTTGGTGTTCTGCACCACCGCAGATTGTCGATACAATTAAGGTGACAAGTATCACCGGGCAGCAAATTGAAGGGAAATACATTGAATCCTGTTTCTTGCCCGAAATGTTGGCAAACCACTGGGGCAAGACTGCCGTTAGGAAAGTATTAAACTCCATGGCTCTAGCCCAAAAAAGTAACATCCAGATCACTGCCCTAGGCGGTTTCTCTTCAATCATCTTTGAGGAATTTAATCTCCACGAAAGCAAGCAAGTCCGCAATGTCGAGCTAGAGTTCGATCGCTTCACCACCGGTAACACCCACACTGCCTATATCATCTGCCGTCAAGTAGAACAAATGTCTGCCCAGCTAGGTCTTGACCTCTCCCAAGCGACGGTAGCGGTCTGTGGAGCTACAGGAGATATTGGTAGTGCGGTTTGTCGTTGGCTAGATGCCAAAAGCGATGTTGCTGAACTCTTACTTATTGCCCGAAATCAGGAACGCCTGCAAGCCCTCCAAGCCGAACTGGGACGGGGAAAAATCATGGAGCTTGCCACAGCCCTACCCCATGCAGACATCATTGTTTGGGTCGCTAGTATGCCCAAGGGGGTAGAAATTCTCCCGGAACAACTAAAAAGTCCTTGTCTCTTGATTGATGGTGGCTACCCCAAAAATTTGGCTAACAAGCTCCAGCATCCGGGGGTGTACGTAGTCAATGGCGGCATTGTGGAGCATTCCCTTGATATCGAGTGGAAAATTATGGAAATAGTCAACATGGATGTACCAGAGCGTCAACTATTTGCCTGTTTTGCGGAAGGGATGTTGCTGGAGTTTGAAGGGCTACACACGAATTTTTCTTGGGGAAGAAATCAAATATCCGTCGTCAAGATGGAACAAATTGGAGAAATATCAGTTAAACATGGATTTAGACCCCTCCTAGCAGCATCCTCTGGTTAATCTTTGATTATTTTCTATATAATTAGTAGCTCCCTAACCAAATTTCTCTGACTAAGAGTAGTTATACTACTTATAACCTGCTACCAAAATCTCTTCCTTCTTTGCGGAAACTTCTGGAATTTGTGCTAGTCTATTGAACGTGACTATAGAACGTAACAATACTTAAAATGAAACTTGAGAACAGTATCTAGCCCCACTCTGTCTTAAGTTTTCTTAAAATCTTGCACATTACCTTGGAGAAATTTATCGGTATGGAGAATAATTGCCAGAAAAACTTACCTCGCCCCAAAAGCCACCTACCAAAAAATTATTTGGGACAAAAATTAATTATCCTCCTCAGTAGTTTTAGTTTGTTGGGTACTGGACTGATGGTTCCTCTCCAAGGAGCTAAGGCTGAAGTGACAATTCCTCTAGAAAATAATTTGGGAGATAGCTTTCTAGAAACTCCCCTTGCTGCTCCTGTAGCTCCTGAGCAGCTTGCTGCCCCAGTTTTGATCGTTCCCCAAGCTAATGTTGATAGTGAAGAAATCATTAGAGGGATGCAACCATCGGCGGAGAGCACCACAGCCTCCCCCAGACCCGTGGATAATTTTGCCGATATCAATGACTACGGGCTAACTGGGCGTTCTGGAAGTCTTAACAGCCCTGATCAAAATATTGCGGCACCAGAAACCATCGTCCTCAATGAGCGATCGACTGGTTGTGCCAACGTTTTGGTGAATGGTGCGGTTCCTGATCAAATCTGCCCCACAACTCAACTATCTACTAAACCCCTAGAAGTTCCTGCCCCTCCAGCCATGAATTTTTCCGGTGGTTTGCAACCCGTCAGCGTTCTCGGCATGGAAGTTGCCCCGGGCTTCCGCCTAGCTAGTAATCCTAGTGCTGGTTCCAAGGCTGCTGCCACTAACTTTTTCTCTCGCAATCGCCCTGTGGGTCGTCCCGGTACTGGTCGAGGCACTTTTATGTTTCCCTTGACCATCCCAGCAGTAATTACCTCCATTTTTGGCTGGCGGATTCACCCAATTTTTGGCTCCCTTAGATTTCACTCTGGCACAGACCTAGGAGCCGAACAGGGAACTCCAGTGATTGCTGTGACCGATGGTAAGGTGGCGGCGGCGGACGTTCATGGGGGGTTATGGGCTGACAGTGGTCTTGCGCCATGAAGAGGATACCCACGAATCTCTCTATGCTCACCTGTCCCAAATTTTGGTTCGACCCGGCGAGGAAGTAAGCCAAGGCACGGTGATTGGCTTAGTGGGCAGCACTGGTAATTCCACCGGGCCCCATCTCCACTTTGAATGGCGGACTGCCACCAGAGATGGTTGGGTAACAGTAGACCCGACAGAGCATCTTCAGTTTGCCTTGGATCAGTTTATGCTCGCTCTTGCGGAGCCAGAAAGTAAGCCTCTATTTAGCGGTCTGCCCAAGGTTGAGTCGTCTAAATAAGTCGCCTAGAGATAGCCTAGATATTAATATATGGAGCTAAAAGGCAAAAAGGTTCTGGTGGCGATTAGTGGGGGTATCGCTGCCTACAAAGTTTGTGGGGTGATTTCGCAGTTAGTCCAAGCCGGAGCCTCGGTGCGATCGATCCTCACGGGATCCGCGCGGGAATTTATTACTCCCCTGACCATTACGACCCTCTGCCGCTCTCCAGTAGCTCTAGATGAACATTTTTGGGAACCCACTCATCAACAGCCCTTGCATATCCAGTTAGGGGAATGGGCTGATCTTTTGGTGATTGCCCCCCTGACAGCCAACACCTTAGCCAAGTTAACCACAGGGCTTGCTGATAATCTCCTGACGAATACGGTGCTTGCCTCTACCTGCCCGATTTTGGTAGTCCCGGCGATGAATACTGATATGTGGGAGCAACGGACGGTGCAGCGTAACTGGCAAGATTTGTGCTTAGATAAGCGCTACCATTGTCTCGAGCCAGAGTCGGGGTTGCTGGCTTGCGATCGCACCGGGAAGGGTAGAATGGCGGAGCCGGAGGTGATTTATAGCCAGATCAAATCCCTTCTCTATACCCAAGGGCAGCGAGATTTGCAGGGGAAAAAAGTTTTGATTAGTGGGGGCAGCACCAGAGAGTATCTAGATGCGGTCAGGTTTTTGGGGAATCCGGCTACGGGGAAGATGGGGATTGCCCTCGCCCAAGCTGCCTATCATCGGGGGGCGGTGGTCACTTTCGTTGCCGGAAATATTGCTCAAGAATTATTGAAAGCCTTGCCTCCTGTACAGCTAATTACAGTAATTTCGGCACAGGAAATGCATAGGGAAATGTTGCACTATTTTCCTACAGCAGAGCTAACAATTATGGCAGCGGCAGTGGGGGATCTGACTCCCGCTCGCTATTATCCGGGAAAGTTGCCCAAGGAAAAACTGGAGGCTGCTTTGGAATTATTGCCTGTAGTTGATATTGTGGCAGAGTTGGGACATAGTAAACAAGCCCACCAAAAGTTAGTTGGTTTTGCTGCCCAGACGGGGGATATTATCACCCCAGCCCAAGAAAAATTGCAAAGAAAAAAACTAGATGCGATCGTCGCCAATCCAGTAGATCAGCCCCACAGTGGGTTTGCTGGAGATTACAATCAGGCGGTATTGCTCGATCGATCCTCTCGCCAACTCCAAATCTTACCTTGTAGCAAACTACATCTCGCCCATCATATTTACGATTTTGTCAGGACAATCAAGCTTGAATAGTGGCGACTTTTTCAAAATTCTCAAGATTAAACTCATACCAAATCCAATTTTATAGCAAAGAAAGACATAGCTAGGACAAAATAGGACGAATTCGGCTGCGACTTCGCTCAGCCAACGTATCTGGTCTTGTCCTAATTAATCTGTCTAGCACTATACAAGAACAAAGTCCGCCGTTGCGGACTCAAAAATAGAGATTAAACTAGATTTGGGATCAAATACGAACCTTAAGCACTAACTTCAGTATTTCCTGTTGTCAGAGTTGGGGGCTTATCCTTGAAAATTTCAAACTTGCCGTAGAGAGAATCGCTGAACAAAACAATTAGAAAGACTAAACCCTGAAACACTAGAACTGTGGCATCGGGCAGTTGGTGCGATCGCTGCAAAATCCCGCCACTGGAGAGAATTCCCCCCAGCAATACAGCTACCAGCGTTGCTGCCAAAGGGTTGTGCCTGGCAATGAATGCTACGAGAATTCCACTATAGCCATAGCCAGCATTGAGAGACTCGTTAGCTCGCCCATGTACCGCTGCCACTTCCACCATCCCCGCCAACCCAGCACAGGAACCAGCCAAAAAGCAGATCGCCATGGTTAATTTGCCGACGGGCAATCCAGCAATACGAGCCGCCTTAATATTGCCTCCCGCCGTCCGGGCCGCAAATCCAAAGGTAGTCCGTTGGATCAAGAAATAGGCAATAATACAGGCAATGATCCCGTAGAGTAAACCGTAGTGAATCCGGGTACCGGGAATCCGCCCCACCATATTAATATCCAAAATTGGGAAGCTAGAGGGCTTATTTAGGGAAGTCGGGTCTTTCATCGGGCCACCGACTAGATGATTGAGGAGAGCGATCGCAATATAATTCATCAATAAACTACTGATGGTTTCATTCACGCCCCGGTAGTGACGCAAAGCCCCCACCGCCATAATCCACAAGCCACCGCAGATCAGCCCAGCGATCGCCATACCCAACTGCACCACCAGAGGCGAAGTATTTTCTAGAGCCAAACCCGCTGCCACAGCCCCCACACCCCCAATCACGATCGCCCCCTCATTACCGATAATTACCAAACCCAAGCGAGCTGGTAACGCCGTACACAGAGAACTAAGCATCAGGGGAGAAGCCCGGATCAAAGTCCCTTGGAAGGAACTCCAACTCCCAAAAGCTGCCTGATAGATGGAGCCGTACACAGCAAAGGGGTTAGCTCCCGCCATGCCACAGAAAAGACCAAAGACAAAGAGAGAAACTACTAAAGCACCCAAGGGAATAGCGATCGTCTCCAGAGTACTGCGCCATTGATAACGATTGATCATGTGGTTAATCTTTTGATTGATTACATTCAGCCAGCAGAGCTTATTAATGGGACTTACAAATATTAAGTAGGGTGGGCATTGCCCACCTTATACCTAATAATTAAATACCTAATAATTAAAAGGATGCATGAAAAGAGTAGCTTGGCGACTAGAGTTGTAGTTACAGGAGCAAAACCTGCCTCCGCAGGTTGCAGAAAGTCCCGGATTTTTCTTAGTCCGCAACGGCGGACTTTGTTCTTATAGTCGCGGTTTTAACCGCCAGACTTCTCAGACATCCTCTAAGCACCTACCTTTCCAATTACCCCTTCTACTAACCAGTTCATTTTCTCTAATTCCGGGTCTAGTTGAGTCATATCTTTACCCGCCGCAAACACTGCTTTGCCAGTATTGTCCTTGAGATTTCCCTTATAAATCACCATAGAGCCATCCATAAACTTAGCTTTGGCTGCCTCTACCTGCTTTTTAGTTTCTTCACTCACCGCCGGACCAAAGGGAGAAAGTTTCCAGAAGCCCTCTTTGAGTCCCCCCCTGACGACATGGGGAATACCACCATCCATCAAAGTCTTACCCTCTTTGATCATCTCTGCATACTTAGTGTAGATCGTAGACCAATCCCACTCGCCGCCAGTAAGGTAGCCCTTGGGTGCTAGGGATGCTTGATTAGCATGGTAGCCACAGGAGAAAATGCCCCGCTTCTCAGCGGTTTCCATCACCACCTTCGGACTATCCACATGGCAGGTCAAAACATCGATACCTTGGTCAGCCATGCTATTAGCTGCTTGAGCTTCCTTCACTGGTTCTGCCCAGTCTCCGGTAAAGATCACTTGAGTAGTAACCGTGGGTTTAACACTACGAGCGCCGAGGGTAAAGCTATTAATATTTCTCAAGACTTGGGGAATAGGCTTAGCTCCAATAAATCCTAACTTCCCAGTTTTGGAAGTCTGGGCGGCGGCAATGCCACAAAGGTACATGGCTTCATCAATGTAACCAAAATAGCTCCCGACATTTTTGGGAGTTTTCCCTTCTTGGTATAAACCCCCGGCATGGAAGAATTGAACTTCGGGGTAGTCTCCAGCCAGTTTCAAAATGTGGGGATCAAAATAGCCAAAGGAAGTGGGGAAGAGAGCTACGGCTTTATCCTGTTCGATCATATTCCGCATAGTTTCCTCAACGGCGGTAGTTTCGGGCACACTGGCTTCTTCTACAACCTTTGTCCAGCCCAAGCCCTTTACCGTTGCTGCTCCTTCGGCATGGGCTTGATTATAACCAAAGTCATCCTTGGGTCCCACATAGATGAAACCTATAACTACTGGTTCATTGCTACCTCCTGCACCGGGACTAGCAGGGGTTGTGGCTTGATTTTGGGCGGGAGTACAGCCAGTACCAAATTTAGCTGTAACGCCGAAAGCGGTGGTGGCAAGTAAACCACGGACAACTTGACGGCGGGAGATCAGGAAGCGTTTTTGATTATCCAAAGGGGTTTCCTCCTAGGTTGGGATGATTTGGGTGAATGAGTTTTAGTCTAGTGTGGGTTAGTTAATTTCAAGTATGGGAGTTGAGTTACTGACCATCTGCATGAATTAAACAGGGATCAACTCAAAGAAATTAGCTCAGGAATTAGCTTAAATATAATAATCTGGAGTTGATAACACCTAATGTAGTTTTGATGCGATTTTTAGTTGGTGCAATCTTAGGGGGATGAAATTAATAAAAAAGTTATCTAATTTACCGTTTTGCCTAAACTCGATGTTTATACTACCTAATCTCGGATTTTCCTATCTAGGGTTAATCAGTCTTGCGGCTGATCCAATCTTTGTTATAGCTTTCTGAACTTTGCCGATCGCCGCCCTCTCTCCATTTATCTCTGGAACAACTTTGAGTTATGATTGAACCGCACTAGGCACTGGTTGCAAAAGTCTAGTTGCAAAAATTCTCACCGTATTTTCAGGATGGTATTAATGGCTCAGGC
>JAAUUE010000154.1 GCA_012031635.1 Coleofasciculaceae cyanobacterium SM2_1_6
AGAGAGATGGTGTCGTCATGATTAATTAATCTCCTGCCAAAATTTATCATTGAGCATTGGTTCTAACTCTGAAGAAAATTGCCAGCGATCGGGGAATTGAGTTCGTGGATATTTTGGTGGACTCGCTTAATTGCTAACCGCCAAGCAAAATCAAAGGATTCTTGCCAAATCGTCTTTAAACTTGGGGAATCGTCAATTTCGATTTCAATTTGTTGTCTTTGCTCCCAAATGGTCACTTCCCAACCCCGATAATCTTGGGGTGAATCTACATATAAACGTTTGAGGAGATGTTCTAGTAATACTAAAAGGCGACTTTTCAATTCTTTTTTTTGCGATCGTCCCAAGGCTTCTACCTCTTCAATTAAATTTTCTAGATCTAAATTGGCAAAATCACCAGATTTAAGTTTAGAAACAGTATCTTCAACCCAGAGTAAAGTGTCACGATCGTAGAGAGATGAAGTAATTTCTGTCATAATTATTTATCCTCCCAAAAGTCAGTATCTAACATTGTTTCTAGATCAGAGGGAAATTGCCATTGATCAGGAAAAGTAACTTGCCGATATTCCTTGCGGACTGTTTTCAGGGCAGTTTTCCAAGCATCGATAAAGCTATCATCCCACCTTGTTTTTAGACTTGGTGCTTGCTTGAGTAAAATTTCTAGGGCGTTACGTTGGTTCCGAATCGTGCGTTCCCAACCTCTATAATCATCAGATAAGGGAACATAAAGACGCTTAAGAAGATGTTCTAACAAAACTAATAAACGGCTACTTAATTCATTTCTTTGGGAAATACCCAAAGCTTCCACCTCTTCAATTAAGTTCTCTATATCTAAATGCTCAAAATCCCTTGATTTTAGTTTTGTGACTGTATCTTCTACCCAAAGTAAAATATCTTGATCATAAAGAGATGATGTAGTCATAATTAATTAATCTTCTCCCAAAATTTGTCATTGAGCATTGGTTCTATCTCTGAAGAAAACTGCCAGCGATCGGGGAATAGAGTTTGAGGATATTCTTCGCAAACCTCTGCGATCGCTAGTTCCCATGCTTGAGTAAAAGTATCCGTCCAAATAGACTTTAGACTAGGAGAATCTTTTAGCAAGAAATGAATTTGTCGCCGTTGTTCCCGAATTGTTCGCTCCCAGCCATTATAGTCATTAGCTAAATTGACATATAGACGTTTTAGTAAATGTTCTAGAAGAGTTGTTAGTCGATTTCGTAACTCTCTCCTTTGGGAAATGCCCAAGGCTTTTACCTCTTCAATTAAATTTTCAAGATCTAAATGCTCAAAATCATGGGATTTCAGTTTAGCAACTGTATCTTCTACCCAGAGTAAAATATCACGATCGTAGAGAGATGGTGTCGTCATGATTGGTCTCCTGTCATCCTACCGATACAAACGAAAACAAGGAGCCTCAGCTCCTTGCCTTATCCTAACCTGAATGTTAATTGCTATCAGCAACAAAAAGCCTAAGCTCTAGGGAACTGCTCCTTGCCAGAATAGATGGCTCGATCGCCCAACTCTTCCTCAATGCGTAACAGGCGGTTGTACTTGGCAACCCGCTCACTGCGACAGAGAGAACCAGTTTTAATTTGTCCCGCATTAGTTGCTACTGCTAAGTCTGCGATCGTCGTGTCTTCGGTTTCCCCAGAACGGTGACTGATGATCGATCGAAACCCGTTGCGAGTTGCCATGTCGATGGTTTCGAGGGTTTCCGTGAGGGAGCCAATTTGGTTGAGCTTGATCAGGATCGCATTCCCCGCTTTGGTTTCAATGCCCTTCTTCAGGCGAGTGGGGTTGGTGACAAAGAGATCATCGCCGACTAGTTGGGTGGTACTGCCGACTTTTTGGGTAAGCAGCTGCCAGTTTGTCCAGTCATCTTCGTGGAGACCATCCTCGATCGAGACAATGGGATACTGCCCCACCAGTGTTGCTAGGTAATCTACAAATTCTTCCGGTGTATGGGCGGAGCCATCATAAACATAGTTCCCATCTTTATAAAATTCACTAGCCGCCACATCCAGAGCGAGGGCAACTTCCTCCCCCGGTTTGTAACCCGCTAGCTCGATCGCCTGCACCAGAAATTCCAAAGCAGATTGATTAGATTCCAAATTTGGGGCAAAACCACCTTCATCCCCTACCCCAGTTAGGAGATTTTTCTCTGCCAAAACCTTGCTCAGGGAAGTAAACACCTCCGCCCCCCAACGCAGAGCTTCCCGGAAAGAAGTCGCCCCCACTGGCACGATCATAAACTCTTGGAAATCCACATTGTTGGAGGCGTGCGCTCCCCCATTGATCACATTCATCAACGGCACAGGCAACAAAGAAGACAAGGAAGTACCAAGGTAACGATAGAGGGGTAAGCCCGTATCTGCCGCCGCCGCCTTCGCATTCGCCAAGGACACTGCCAGAATTGCGTTAGCTCCTACTTGGGCTTTGTTCCCAGAGGTATCAAGGGCGATCATGGTGCGATCGATCAAAGTTTGATCCAGAGCATCTAAGCCAATTAACTTCGGGGCAATAATTTCCTGCACATTTGCCACCGCCTTCAGCACCCCTTTCCCGCCGTAGCGCTTGGGGTCGTTATCCCGGAGTTCGTAAGCCTCAAAAGTTCCTGTAGATGCCCCACTGGGAACCTGAGCCAGACCCACTGCCCCCGTAGCCAGCCGGACTTCTGCCTCAACGGTGGGCTTACCCCGGGAATCAAGGATTTCTCTAGCGGCGATCGCTTCAATGGGGGTTTCTAATTTAGTCAGCATTTTTTCTCCTTGGTATCTTGGATAACTTGGTTGTTAGAATAGTGGCTCAAGAGATAATTAACACATAAATTAACCATTATTTTGTCATCATGAAAATGTTACATACGATGCTGCGAGTCGGCAACCTCGAAAAATCTCTCCAGTTTTATTGCGAAGTCTTGGGGATGAAACTCCTGCGCCGCAAGGATTACCCCGAAGGCAAATTTACCCTAGCCTTTGTGGGTTACGGGGATGAGGCGGATCATACGGTAATTGAATTAACCTACAACTGGGAAACCGATAAATACGATCTTGGTAATGCCTACGGTCACATTGCCCTGGGGGTAGAAGATATCTACGGAACCTGTGCAGAAATTAGTCTCAAAGGGGGCAAAATCGTCCGTCCCCCCGGAGCAATGAAACATGGAACCACGGTGATTGCTTTTGTGGAAGACCCTGATGGCTACAAGGTGGAGCTAATTCAGTTAAAGAACAGGGCAGATTAGTAGCAAATTAGTAGTAGAGGTGAGCGATCGTAAATTACCCACACAAACAACGGAAACTTAACTAATAACGGACTTTGAAAACTGACTCTATCTTTTATTACCTGTTTCAATCCTATCCAGCGAGCTTCTTTGAATTGATTAATCAGCCGATCACCACCACTGAAGACTATGAATTTACCTCGATCGAAATTAAACAGCTATCTTTCCGTCTAGATGGTCTATTTTTGCCGAAAAGTCTCGATCGCCCCTTCTACCTACTAGAAGTACAAATGCAACCAGACCCAGAATTGTACCATCGTCTTTTTGCCGAACTATTTCTCTACCTTCGTCAATACCTACCTCAACAACCTTGGCGAGTTGTAGTTATTTACCCCAGCCGCAGTGTAGAGCGCCCAGAATCAAACCAATTCACGGAATTACTTGCTTCTAGCAGAGTCCAAAGGTTCTATCTAGATGAATTGCCTTCAGAAAATCTTAGTGTCAGAGTCTTGAAACTAATTATTGAGCCAGTAGAGCAAGCTGTAGATGTGGCAAGAAACTTAATTAGCCAAGTAGAGCAACAGGCGGAACCCAATGTCCAGAAAGCCTTTATCGATTTAATTGAGACTATAATTGTCTATAAATTGCCAGAAAAAACAAGGGAGGAAATTGCTACCATGTTAGGCCTAGGAGATTTGAAAAAACCAGATTTTATCAAGACGCTTTTGAAGATGGCATCCAAGAAGGTAAGCAAAGAGCAGAATACCAAGCCAAGGTGGAAATTATCCGGCGTTTATTTAGCTTGAATTTACCTGTAGCTGTGATTGCCCAAGGAGTAGGCATGTCTGTTGCTGCCGTGGAAGAAATTCTGGCTCAAGGCAGCGATAACTAAAACGATAAATGACCAATAACTGAGCGATAACTACAAGAGTCGATCGACCACTGTTGCTAATCGGGTTAGGGTTCTTTGATTTTCCTCTGGGCTGCCGATCGTAATCCTTAGTCCTCCCCCGGTGTGGCGAATCAGAGATCCTTGGGATTGCATTTCTTGGATAATCTGGGCAAGGATTTGGGAACTATCAACATTTTGCTCATTTTGAAGACGGAGATAAATAAAATTGGCAGCACTTGACCAGACTCTAAAGAATTTTTGCAAATCCGGCTGAGTGGTTAATTCTTGAATTAAAGTTTGGCGCTGGGTAATTACTTGCTCGACAACGCTGAGGAGTTCTGCTTGATGATGGAGAGCAAGGAGAGCAGCAGCTTGGGAAAAACTAGGTAAGTTGTAGGGGAGACGAATTTTTTCTAGGGTTTCGATGATCTGGGGGTGGGCGATCGCATACCCCACTCGATGGGCAGCTAGACGCAGAGCCTTAGAAAAAGTCCTCAGAATTAACCAATTCGGTCGATCGACCAGTTCCCCAACGAGGGAGTGTTGGCAATATTCAAAATAGGCTTCATCAATTACAACTAAAATATTTTCTGGTAAACTCCATAACCAGTTAATCTCTGCCACAGTCAAAGCATTACCCGTGGGGGAATTGGGATGCACCACAAAAACAACTCGGACTGGGGATTGTTCTTGAGTAGCGATCGCTGTATCTGCCGCCGCTAAATCCATACTCCAATCTTGGGCATGGCGGGGAATTTTCTGCACTGGAATGCCCAGAGTTTCCGCCGTAATTCCGTACATCGAAAAAGTTGGTTCCGCCACCAAGATCGAGCCACTGCCCCCCAAACAAGTCGCAATTAGGATACTTCTAATCAGTTCATCGGAGCCGTTGCCCACGGAAATATGGGCTGGGGTAATCCTTGGTTGACTGTCATGCTGACTGGAATTTGGGGAATTAGGCTTGTAATTATTAACATAGGCAACGATCGCTTCTTTGAGTTCACCATGTCCCCCGTCGGGATAGCGGTTAGTAGCAATTAGTTCCTGATACATCCAAGCTAGTTTTTGTTTTAGTTCCGCCGGCAAGTCTAGATAACTTTCATTGCCATCTAGGCGATCGAGGGTATTGCCAGAGGGGTGAGCAGGGATATACGCTTGGAGACGAGCCAAATCTGGGCGCAAAAAGGCAAACATATTTTTTGATAATTCTTAAGGATTTTGATAATTTTGTTAAGGGCTAATCTTCGGGAAATATGAAAAGCCGCCGAAACTAATTCCAGCGACTTGTTGCATGAGGAGTCTTGACTATTTTCTATGGTAGAAGGTATCCAAAACTTCTACAATCGAACCAACCTAAATTTAGCACTTTTCTGGGAATTGCAATTGCTTTTAGGAGAAAATAATCTGTAGACTACCTATAGATAATCTCTAGGTAGTCCCTAGGTAGTCTCTGGATAATCTTCAAAAAAGTACTATCTTAAAGTATGGCTCTCTACCGTTAGATACTTTGTTCACTGATTTCTCTAGTCAAGTGATCAAAGGGCTGGTCTAGGAAACTTGTATTAGCAACTCCTGCCGCCGCTACTTTTTGTTTGACAATTTCCTTCATGATTTGGATCCCGTAAACAGTGGGAGCGATCGGTACACCAAGGGAATTGTAGGTTTCCCGCAGTCCTTGCAACACCCGCTCATCCAAAACATTGGTATCTGCTGCCACCAGCGCATAGGTCGCATAGCGGAGATAGTAATCCATATCCCGGAGACAGGCAGAGTAGCGACGGGTTGTATAGGCATTGCCTCCCGGACGAATTAGTTCTGGCTGCTCTTCAAATAATTGGAGTCCAGCTTCCTTAACAATGGTCGCAGCATTGGCGTTAATTACCGCCGCCGCCGTCACCCGGTCAGTGCCACTGGCAAAATAGCTCTTCAAGCGATCGATCGCACTGCCGTCTAGATAGCGCCCAGTGCCGTCATAGTTTTTAATTAAATTTGTAATTGCATCACGCATAAAAAACTTATCTCCCAACAAGTTATATTTTTAAACTTTATTATATGGTTGCACGGTCTGTGCTGGTAATTCCCAAATCTATCTGAGACAAACCTTAAAAATTGCTAAAACTATTTCCCTTGGGGCTGACAATTCTGACAATCAATATTTAGTAGCTTTCGATACAAAATCTCCCTAAGCCTATGCCTAGGATCAAATATTAGTTTTAGTCACGTTTGGGCAACGAATCAGGTGAGCATCCTAGTTATTACCGCCGCCCCAAATTTATAAACAGCTAGTCAAAAAATTACAGGAAGAATCATAGGAGTTATCAATGTTTCAGACCCCCCAAGAGTTTCTCAGTTATGTCCAAGAAAAGGGTATCCAACTTATTGACCTCAAATTTATCGATATGCCCGGTACTTGGCAACACCTGACTGTGTATCAAGACCAAATTGATGAGAGTAGCTTTGCCGATGGTGTCCCCTTCGATGGCTCTAGTATCCGAGGCTGGAAAGCAATCAATGAATCTGATATGACAATGGTACTGGATGCCACCACGGCGTGGATTGATCCCTTTATGGCTGAACCAACCCTCAGCGTAGTTTGTAGCATCAAGGAACCCCGCACTGGTCAGTGGTATAACCGTTGTCCCCGGGTAATCGCTCAAAAGGCTCTTGATTATCTAATTGCCTCTGGCATTGGCGATACGGCATTCTTTGGTCCTGAGGCAGAATTTTTTATCTTTGATAGTGTCCGTTTTGATCAGACCCAGAATGAAGGTTTTTATTATGTAGATTCTGTGGAAGGACGCTGGAACTCTGGTAAAGAAGGTACGCCAGAGAATCCCAATCTTGGCTACAAGCCCCAGTACAAACAGGGTTACTTCCCCGTTTCACCGACCGATAGCTCCCAAGATATGCGATCGGAAATGCTCTTGACCATGAAAGCCTGTGGAGTTCCCATTGAAAAGCATCACCACGAAGTTGCCACCGGGGGACAGTGTGAACTAGGTTTCCGGTTTGGGACGCTGATTAAGGCTGCGGATGACTTGATGACCTACAAGTACGTCATCAAGAATGTTGCAAAGAAATATGGTAAAACTGTCACCTTCATGCCCAAGCCGATTTTCAACGATAACGGTTCGGGGATGCATACGCACCAATCAATTTGGAAAGATGGTCAACCCCTGTTTGCCGGAGATAAATATGCGGGCTTGAGCCAAATGGGGCTTTATTACATTGGGGGTATTCTCAAACATGCTCCGGCGCTCCTGGCTTTTACCAACCCCAGCACTAATTCCTACAAACGCTTGGTTCCCGGTTTTGAGGCTCCTGTGAACCTTGCCTACTCCCAAGGGAATCGATCGGCCTCCGTGCGGATCCCCCTGTCTGGAACCAACCCCAAGGCAAAACGCCTAGAATTCCGTTGCCCTGATGCCACCGCCAACCCTTACCTCGCCTTTGCAGCCATGCTCTGTGCGGGGATTGACGGGATCAAAAACCAGATCGACCCCGGTGAACCCCTCGATGTGGACATCTACGATCTATCTCCAGAGGAGTTGGCAAAAGTGCCTTCTACTCCCGGTTCCTTGGGCGAAGCTCTCAGCCATCTAGAAGAAGATCACTCTTTCCTGACCGATTCTGGGGTCTTTTCGGCAGATTTCATCGAAAACTGGATTGCCTACAAAAAATCTAATGAAATCATCCCCATTCAGTTGCGTCCTCATCCCTACGAATTTTCTCTGTACTACGATGTCTAGAGTTGGCTGCTGAGAAGTTCAAAGTCTCAGGCTAGAACTACTCTATCTGGAGCTAATATCTAGAATACATAATCCCCCAAAGTTCTGCACTAAGGGGGAATTTTTGTAGGCGGTTTCAACCGTCATCGGTAGGGATTCAAAAATTAAATTTGCGGTAAAACCTAAACATTAAACCGGAATAGCAAGACATCCCCTTCTTGGACGACGTATTCCTTGCCCTCACTCCGTACTAAACCCTTTTCCTTAGCGCCGCCCAGGGAACCACAGGTAACTAAATCTTGATAAGCGACGGTTTCCGCCCGGATGAAACCCCGTTCAAAGTCGGTATGGATAACCCCCGCAGCTTGGGGAGCCAGCATTCCGGCTTTGATTGTCCAAGCTCTAGTCTCCTTGGGACCAGAGGTGAAGTAGGTACGTAGCCCCAGTAGTTCGTAGGTAGCCCGGATCAGGGTTTTCAGTCCCCCTTCTTGGACACCGAGGGATTCCAAAAATTCCGCCTTATCGGCTTCGGGTAACTCCACTAGTTCGGCTTCTACTTGGGCAGAGACGATCGCAGTCTCGGCTCCTTCGGCAGTGGCAATTTCCCGCACCTGATCTACCCAAGCATTCCCGGTAGCCAGATCATCTTCTTTGACATTGGCAGCAAAAATAATTGGTTTGGCAGTAAGCAATCCCAAGCCTTTGATGGCTAATTCTTGTTCCTCAGTAAGCCGGGCTTGCCGGGCGGGTTTGCCGAGGTTGAGGAGTTCTACTAGAGTTTCGAGGGCGGTTAATTCGATTTGAGCCTCTTTGTTGGTACGGGCTTGTTTGCGGGTACGATCGATCTTCTTCTCGATCTGCGCCAAATCTGCCAAAATTAGTTCTAGGTTAATAATCTCAATATCCCTGACCGGATCCACTGACCCAGAGACATGGATAATATCATCATCATCAAAACAGCGCACCACATGGACGATCGCATCTACTTCCCGGATATTCGCCAAAAACTGATTTCCCAGCCCTTCCCCCTTGCTGGCTCCCTTTACTAACCCGGCAATATCAACAAACTCCACCCGGGTTGGCACGGTCTGCACAGAGTTGTGAATTTTGGCTAAGACAGCTAAACGTTCATCGGGAACTGAGACAACACCCACGTTAGGTTCTATAGTACAAAAAGGAAAGTTAGCCGCTTCTGCCTTGGCATTGGCAACAAGGGCATTAAATAAAGTAGATTTACCAACATTGGGCAGTCCGACAATTCCGGCTCTTAACATAATATTTCAGTGAACAGTGAACAGTTATCAGTTATCAGGGAACAGTTATCAGGGTGCAGTTATTCAGTTATTAGTGAACAGTTATCAACTATGATTGGTCAAAGATGATTGGTCAAAGATTGGATACGAAATATTAAGTTGTCAACTCTGCCTAAATAACCGTGAATTTTTATCTGATAGCAACTCACTAAAAACCGCCCCTCAGAACTATCCTACCACTATTACCCAGTTCACTGATAACTGATACTTCGACTCCGCTCAGTACAAGTAACTGATAACTGTTCACTGATAACTGTTCACTGATAACTGTTCACTGATAACTGATTTTATGCTTTGGTCTTACGTCACTCCCGGTATTCCTGATGAACTATTCGAGCGCCTCCCCGGTATTCCCCTCAGTAAGCGGGAGGAGAGGTTATTGCTCATTTCCTATCTCCGCATGGAGGCAGATTCTGTTCTCTGGGATATTGGAGCAGGGACGGGAACCATTAGTATCGAAATGGGGTTGTTGTGTTCCCAAGGGAAAATTATTGCCATTGAACGGGATGAGGAAGTGGCAAGCCTGATCCGCCGCAACTGCGATCGCTTCGGGGTAAAAAATGTGGAAGTTGTGGAAGGGAGCGCCCCGGAGTGTTTGGCAGGAATTAGCCCCAAGCCCGATCGAGTCTGTCTGGAAGGGGGGCGATCGCTAAAAAACCATCCTCAAGGAAGTCTGGGATTATCTACCCACCGCAGGCAGGGTAGTGGCAACGGCAGCAAGTCTAGAACATCTCTACGGGCTTTCCGAAGCCTTTGCCGAACTCCAAGCCCGGAATATTGAAGTGGTGCAATCTGCCGTTAACCGTCTTGAAAAAAGAGGCAATCGTCAAACCTTCGCCGCCGTTAACCCCATATTTATTCTCAGTGGAGAAAAATTGTGAAGCTGACAAAGCAATATTTCTCGCAATAGCAGCGATATTATTTGTAGTGACAATACTTGATAATTAAAAATATTTGATAATTAAAGTTAATGGATTCCACACATCTAAGTTTAGAAGATC
>JAAUUE010000155.1 GCA_012031635.1 Coleofasciculaceae cyanobacterium SM2_1_6
CAACTATTTATTATTTACCAAAGCCTCTTAAATTTCCCATTAATTATCCTGTAGGAGATGATCTGGAATTTGCCAAGGAGTATAAGAAGATGAGGTTTCTACCGCTTTCTATTTGGCAGCGATGGTATCAAGGAAATGGGTTTGAAGAGAGCGATCGCCAAGAGCTAATTGCTAAAGTAAAAGGTGACAAAGAATATGCACCTAAAACCTTAGAAAATTCCTGTGTATTCAGCTATGGAAAAACTCACGCATTTGAGAAACAACCCAAGGTAGCGATCGATCGCCTGACCCGTGCGACTAACCTCTACTACACATCTTTTGTGCGGTATCGTTCTGAGGAACAGAATAAATCAGGATTATATTTTCTAATTCAACTCAATGATACAAGTCTTGAAAATGATCTGAAGGCTGCCTTAGCATTATTGGGTGATGAAGGACTAGGAGGAGAGCGATCGAGCGGAGCAGGAAGATTTACACCTTCATGGGATGAATTACATAAATTACCTGATCAAACTTGGCAGAATGTAATCAACTTTTCTGAAGGTAACTGTCATAGCTTAATGAGTTTGTACTGGGATGATTCAATTATTTCTCTAACAAATTCTAGCTATGAATTACAAGAACGAGGCGGTTGGATTGCTTCACCTTTTTCAGGCAGACAACTCCGCCGAAAATCCGTGAAAATGTTTACCGAAGGTTCAACTTTTATAGAAATTCCTCGAGGAAAACTTGCGGATGTCACCCCTCGTGATGATAAAGATATAGCAATTTTTATTTTGCTGTGGTATAGCTTCAGGGCGCAAAGCCTTGCGCCCCTACGATGGAATGTACTTCGCTGGATTAATAACCGCTGTAATAGGCTTTCAGATCATGATATTTATCGTTCTGGAATTAGTTTGAGTATCCCTATTAAAGTATCAGAGGAATAGTAAAATGGAAGATAATTTAACTACTCTTGTCAAGCCAAAGATTTTTGAATCTAAGAGAGTTATAGTAACCAGTCAAATGCTACATATCGGGTCTTCTGTGTCAGAACTTGCTAATTTTGAATTTGTTCAAGCTAATGAGCGGATTTACTTGCCAAATCTAGATGCTTTAGCTAGAGCCTTTAAGGAAGCTAAGTCAAAGGCTTTACTTAGACCTGATCCATTTGCAAGACCAAAGCTCGGTCAAAAACAGAATACTAGACAGCAAACTAATGAATTATTAAATGAGTTTCTTGAGGTAATCAAATCTCGTAATCAAGATTCATTTGGTTAAGCTACTTGAAAAAGCATTTGGATCGGAGTGGTGGAAGCAGAAAGATAGTCTAGGAAACTCTATTTTTCCTGAAACTTGTATCAGTAGAAATTGGGCAGCAGATAGATCAATTAATAAGCTGCGACCGATGATTAGAGACGGCTTTGACAGACTCTATATTCCTGGTAGTTCGATTAAAGGAGCTATCAGAACTGCGATCGCTTATAATCTTTTAAGTAAAGACCAGACCAAGATTAGTACTATAGAATCTACCTTAGCAAGAAAACTTGGAAGCATAGATAAAAAGAAAATCGCCAATGATTTATTTATGGCTAATCTCTTTTCTAATTTTGCTCTTATTTATCAAGGGCAAGAAGTATTAGGAGAAACTAGCCCTCAAAATACAGATGTCATGAGAGTAGTAAAAATATCTGATAGCAGTCCTATGATTTTGAATGGTGACTATAATCAATCAATTATTTCTGAAGTAGTCATCTCAAGTTACTTCACGCAAGATGAAGTTAATTTAGCTAAAGTAAAAAATAGCCCTTCTAATTATGTAGAAATGGTACATAACGTTAAAGCAGAATTTATTTTCACTTTAGATAAAAATGATACGGAAGGTATGCTCTCGTGGTTTCAGCATAAAGATAATATTCAATTTCCACAATCTATTGGCGCTATTATTGATATCTGTAAGAAATTTGCTCAGGCACAGTGGAAGCATGAGAGAGATTATTGGAATAGTATTGGAAACAGCCAAAATCGAAACCTTGATAATATTCGAGAGTTTTATAGTAATGAAACTTGCCCCTACGACTTAAGGTTAGGTTGGGCAACTGGGATGATGGGTACTACTGTTGATTTGCTTTTTTCCACTGGACTTAGAAAAAATATTAGAAATACTTGTTGTGCCAGACCTGCTGGTGATTATGTAGCTCCCAAATCAAGACGCATAGCTATTGATGAAGACGGAAAGATTAAATATCCACTTGGTTGGATAAAGCTTGAGGTACTTTGAAATATGCTCATTCATTCTACTTGGCAGCTTCGGGTGACAGGAACTACCTCTTTGCCTCGATCGCATCACCTCGCCCTAGTCAAAGACCTGCACGATCGCTTAAATATTCGCATGGGGGAAGAACAAACTCCCAGCACTACTTGCTCTGGAATTTTGGGCAACTGCGATCGCTCCGGGGATTTTATTACCTTTTTTCCTGAAGAAACCTATCAACTCACCCTCTGTGGCTTACAGGAAAACTCCGCCAAGGCGATCGCTGAGCTAGATTTAGGAAACACTCTAGAATTTCTGGGGGCAGAATTTGAGATAGTCGATCGCCAAGATGAGATCACTAGCTACGAAAACCTCTACACCCAACTGGTTGCCAACGAACCCGAACCCCTGAGAAGATTTGCCGTCGATTTTCTCACGCCCACCGCCTTTGCTCAAAATCGGACTCACCTACCTCTTCCTATCCCTAATCTAATGTTTCGTAGTTGGCTAGAGCGCTGGAATCATTTTGCTCCAGTATACCTAGGTAGCGATGACCTAATTACCTATCTGACAACCTACATCACTATCAGCCGCCATCACATCAGAACCAGTGTAATTCCTATGTATCAAGGGCAATGTACCGGATTTACAGGAAAAGTTACCTTGCAAGCGATCGGTCAAGTTGAACCCCTATTAGCTAATGTTGCTCATTTATTAGTACAGTATGCCAGCTTTGCCGGAACAGGCATCAAAACCCGTCTCAGTATGGGGCAAACTAATATACTTTAATTAGTTTCAATCAATCTATTTATCAGGAAATAAGGAGTAAAGAATATGTCATTTAGCCAATATAAAAGCTTAGGTGAGACACTCAAGGAATTGCAAATTTCTTTTGTAGAGGATAACTTTATGCAAGAGATTGCCTTTAGCATTAGTAATTATTTTCTAGATGATCTCGAATTTATGCTAAATGAGGGAGTGGTTGACAACTCGGAATATGCCATTTGTGAAAATCTTATCTACCCGATTCTCAAGGAAATTTGGAAACCATTTGCTAAGAAATTTACGCTGTGGAGTCATCAATATCTCAACTACACAGAAAATTTGACAGGATTCCCTGAATACATTTTGGCAAGGCGATCGCCTCTCGGTAAAGTCGTGTTTGACAAACCATATTTTTTATTAATCGAAGCTAAACAAGACAACTTCGATGCAGCTTGGGGGCAGTGTCTTGCAGAAATGTATGCAGCACAGAAACTGAATGGTCAACCAGAAATTATCGTCTTTGGGATTACATCTAATGGCAAGTTTTGGCAATTTGGTAAACTTGAGGGTAATACTTTTACTCGCAATAAAACTTTTTATAGTATTCAAGAGATTGAACATCTATTTGCCGCAGTTAATTTTGTTTTTCAAGAGTGCGATCATCAGTTAACTTCTGTTCAAGAGCATCTAGCCGCATGAATCATCAATACATTACTCATTACCAATGAACCCGATCCCCTAAGAAAATTGGCAAAGCTGATCCCCCACTGGCAAACCTTGCTCACCTCTCAGTCCAATACAGCACCTTTGCTGGTACAGGCATCAAAACCCGTCTCAGTATGGGGCAAACTAATATACTTTAATTATTCCCAATTCTGGAGACACTGCTCTACGATTTAGTGGAATTTAGTTAATATCAAGAGAAGAGTAAACTATGACTCAATCAATGTCAAAGCTGCAAACATTATACGATGACGACTATGTTGCTTGGTGTGAAGATGTAGTAGCAAAATTGAGGTTACGGAATCTAGACAATTTAGATTTTGAGAATTTGATCGAAGAGGTGGAGAATTTGGCAAGGAGCGATCGACGGGAGTTGAGAAGTCGGCTGGTTGTTTTGCTAGCCCATCTACTTAAACGTCTCTATGTCAATTTACCTGATAATGTTAACGGCTGGGAACTAACAATTATTGAGCAACGCCAACAAATTAAAGAATTATTACAAGATTCCCCTAGCCTCAAACCCTACTTACTAGAATTATTGCCAAAAGTCTATACTGATGCTTTAGAATTAGTGAGCAGTGAATATAGACAAGTAGAGTTTCCTAATACCTATCCTTTTGATAAAGATATTAATTTACTCTTACATAAAAAATACTGGATTGATACCTAGCGATCATCCTCCAAATCCCCTCTCTCAGAAATCTACAGTTTAGTTGAATTTATCTAAATTAAAAATCATGAAAGTGATATCTTTTCTCGGATTTAACAAAAAAGGCTATACAGAAACAACATATGTTAACCCTGATAAAACCAAGAAGTTTACAACGGCTATTTTTCAAGAAGCTATTGTTGAGTTTTACAAGCCCGAATCTTTCTACTTGTTGCTTACAAAAACTGCAAAGGAAGGAATACCAGAGAACGCAGAGGAATCAACTTGGGAAACTTTAAGAAAAAAACTAGAAGGAAAAGTAAATTTATATCCCGTGGAAAATATACCTGAAGGGCATACTACCGAAGATATTTGGAAGCTTTTTGAAAAATTGACAAACTTTATGCAACAAGATGATGAAGTTTTATTCGACATAACACATGGATTTCGATCCCTACCTATACTAGCTTTAATTGCTGTTACCTATCTACGTGTAGTTCGTAATGTCAAAATTGTAGGTTTGATCTATGGTGCATTTGATGCTCAGAATAGACAAACTAACGAAACTCCGACATTTGACCTGCTGCCAATCGTTAGTTTACTAGAATGGACAACAGCAACAGATCAGTTTATTAAAACTGGTAACGCACAGGCATTAGCAAGTTTACTTACTAGTCAGGAACCAGACAACTCTACCCAACAATTAGCAGATAATATTGAATCAATTGCAAAAGGACTTGAACTGTTGCGACCAATGGATGTAATGCAGGAATCTGCTAAACTTTCTAGCCATATTGCATCTGCTTCAGAAAATATTTCAAAAACTATTCCACCCTTTGCAGAACTACTTAAAAGAGTGGAGCAAGACTATGGTAAATTTGGATTAGAGAATGGTAATGATTATATCAATAATGCAAAATCTGCACTTGTAAAGCAGCTAGAAATTATTAAATGGTATTATGAAAAAGAACAAACAGTTCAGGCTCTGTCACTTGCAAGGGAATGGTTGCCTTCACTACTTTGCTATCACTTTAACATAGACCCACTTAATAATAATAATCGTTCAGAGATGGAATTATTATTACGTTCTGGTGGTGTAGATAATAATAAAATTTCAAGCTATAAACAAGAATGGGATTTAATTTCCCATATAAAACGTAAGCCTTTAAGTAGACTTTGGGGTGGTGATCCAAATACAAACTTAGCTAATCTTCGTAACGATGTCCTACACTCAGGATTTAGAAAAAATCCCAAGAGTGCTGATGATGTAATTAAGCGAACTAAATTAGTTATTGATGAACTAGAGCAAATTGCTAAAGTATGGGACTTAATCTAGGATATCTGATTTTAAGTTTTAATATTTATTGATTCTGGTGAATGAACTATGGCATATAGTGATTTTACGATCGCAAAAGCTAGAGAAACCTTCAATCTAGTAATTACCGAAGATAAAAATTTGTTTGCAGAAGTTGCAGGAGTTCAACCTTCTGAGCTTTTAAGGATGATTTTGCAGGAATATTTGACTATGGCGATCGCCATCAACAGTGAGAAATCCCGATCGGAATTTATCATTGCCCCTGTACTTGCTGAGGTAAAAAGACTCTCTAATCATCAAATTTCATTATTTTCTGGCAAAGAATTTAATGTGGAGGTAGTGGTGAATAGTAATGTTAATGCCATAAAATAGCGATCGATCAAGTAGCTCCTCTCTAATTAACGTGAGTTGATTAGAGTTTGGGTAACTGGTAAGGTGATCACAAATTCTGTGCCATTGCCTAGGCTGGAGGTGACGGAGATATTGCCCTGATGTTTTTCTTCCATAATTTGATAGCTAATGGCTAATCCCATACCTGTGCCTTTGCCCACAGGTTTTGTTGTAAAAAAGGGGTTGAATATTTTTTCTTGGACTTGGGGACTCATGCCAGAGCCATTGTCTCGAATGGAGATGACAACTTGATTTGGGGAAGTAATTGGGGAAGTAATTACAGAAGTGGTAATTGTAATCATCCCTTTGTAATTAGACTTCTGCTCTGGTGCTAGGTTATTTTGGTGCTGCTCGATCGCATCAATGGCATTGACTAACAAATTCATAAACACCTGATTTAACAAACCTCCATAGGCCTCTACAAGGGGGAGATCGCCATAATTTCTGGTGAGAAAAATCTGTAGATTTCCGCTCAAACTGTTCAAGCGATTTTGCAGCACTGCCAAGGTACTATCGATATTTTCGTGTAGATCTATGGCTTTTAAGCCCACTTCATCCAATCGGGAAAACGTGCGTAGGGATTTGACAATATCCGTAATCCGGGCAGCACCAAATTTCATCGATTCCAACAATTCCGAGAAATCATTGGCGAGGTAATCCAGATCAATATCTTCGATAAAGTCCGAAATTATCGGCGGTGGACTAGGATAATTGGCTTGATAAAGATGGATCAACTCAATTAGACTGTGGGCATAATCACGGGCGGGTTTAATGTTGCCGTAAATGAAGCTGACGGGGTTGTTAATTTCGTGGGCGATCCCCGCCACCAACTGCCCCAAACTGGACATTTTTTCCGATTGAATTAATTGGGCTTGGGTATTTTGTAATTGCTTGAGAGTTGTTTCTAATTCTGTAGATTTTAGGCGTAGTTGAATTTCCGATCGACGCACTGCTTCTTCTGCTTGCATCCGTTCCATTTCGGCTCCAGCCCGGGTCGCAAAGATTTTGAGGATCGCCGATTGGGTTTCTATATCTTGGATCATGGGCTTGGTATCCATCACTACCAACAAACCTAGAGCATCACCCCCGGCATCCAGAATCGGCAGACCAGCGTAACTTTCAACTTGGCGGTTGACTAAATCTTGATTTTCTGGAAATAGTGACTGGACAGAATGGGCGTATAGGCATAGGACCTCTTGAATATTTTCACAGGGCGAGCCGAGGATTTGGTAGCTAAAATTATCCCTAAAGTCGTTATTAGACCAAAATGCCAGAGTGGTAGCTACAGACTTTTCGGGGTCGGCAAATTCAGCAATAAAAGCATACCAGACTTCTAGGGCTTGGGCGAGGTACTGGACACAACTTTTGAAGAATGCTTCTCCAGTTTTTGCTGCTGTCCCTTCCATAATTAAGCGCAGAGATTGTTCTTGGCGTTTGCGATCGGTAATATCCAAATTTACCCCAATCATTTTTTGGGGACTCCCATTAGTATCGCGCTGGACTAGACCGAAGGCTCTAAGGAAGTGGATACTACCATCGGGATGCATCACCCGAAACTCTGTATCAAATTCTGCCTCTCCCAAAATAGCTTGATTGATTAAGGTTTCGCTGGCTGTCCGATCATCAGGATGCAACCCATTAACCCAGACATCATAGGCTAAACCATGATTAGATTCTGAATTTACACCGTATAGCTCATACATACGATCGTCCCACAAAAGAGAATTTTGAACAATATCCCATTCCCAGCAACCAATACCTCCAGATTTGAGAGCAAAAGATAAACGCTCAGATATTGTTTGTAGTTGGGCTTCGACACATTTACGATCGCTAATATCCCGGATTATAAACAGCACCTCTTCCTTATCTTCAATGGGGACAACCCGCACTTCCTCTTGTTGGACTCGCCCAGCGATCGTCACTTCCTGCTCATAAACTTGAATCTGTTTAGTTTCTAGAGCCAGTTCCATGTGCTGTTTATGACTCTGATAAACTTCTGAGGGTAGACAATCCATCATTGGTTTGCCCACAGCTTCTTGATTGCAAAGAGCAGAAAACAGTTCTGTGGGCTCGGAATAACTTAGGTAAACTCCGGCTCGATCGACTCGGAACATCAGGTCGGGAATCGCTTGGAGAATGGCTCGGTTTTGAGCTTCACTGTCTGCCAAGGCGACCTCCGCTAACTTGCGCTCCCGCAGGGCAGTTTTCTGGTCGCTAATATCTCGACCGATCCCCAAAAAACCTGTAATATTCCCAGATTCATCCCGGAGGGCAGTGATGGAAAGTTGCACCGGAAACCGAGAACCATCCTTGCGAATATAAATCCACTCATGTTCATCCACAGTACCTAGAGTTGCTTTAGTGATAAAGACTTCAAAACCTACAGGAATTTCTCTACCCAATTCTAAGGTTAGTTCCGCTGCCCGTTGTTGGATTTCTTCTGGATCGTGGAAAACTACTAGGTTGAGTTTATCTATGACTCCGGCGGCGAGATATCCTAGATTTCTCTGGGCGGCGGCATTAATAGTTTTGATCAAACCATGGATATCTGTAGAAATAATTGTGTAGTTAGCTCCATCTAAAATTGCTTGTTGGAGTTGCGTCACCTCTAGTAATTTTGCGGTGCTTTTTTTGAGTTCGGTAATGTCTTCAGAGATACCTAACAAGTATCGGGGGTTGCCAATCTCATCAAGGATGGGAATTTTGCGGGTATGGAGAATGCGTACACCTTGAGAATGAGTTTGAATTTGTTCTTCAGGAATATCTAACACCGTGCCACTCGCCAACACTTCTCGGTCTTTGCTGATAAAAAAATCTGCCTCCTCTGGAGGAAAGAAATCGTAATCATTTTTACCTAATAGGGCTTCTCTGGGATAGCCGAGGAGTGCTTCGCCGGCTTTGTTAAAGCGGACAAATTTGAGGGTTTCTGCCTCCTTGACAAACACCATATTCGGAATATTTTCGATGATGGAACTAAGAAAGTTTTGAGTTTTGAGATTTTCTAACTCTGCTTGTCTCCGTTCCTGTAAGGCAGCTTGCTGTTCGCTAATATCCCGGATGATGAAGAGAACTTCTTCTAGATTTTCTAGGGGAACTATCCGCACTTCTTCGTATTGGATGCGCCCGGCGATCGTGACTTCCTGTTCATACACTTGAATTTGACCAGTTGCCAGAGCCATGTCCAGGTAGTGCCGTTGGCGCTGATAAATTTCTGGTTGCAGATAGTCAGCCATATTCTTGCCAAGGGATGACTTTTCTTCACCTTGGAAGGCAGGTAATTCTGTAGTTTTGGTGTAGTCTAGATAAACTCCTTGTCGATTAACCCGAAACATTAGATCAGGGATTGCTTGGAGAATGGCTCGATTTTGGGCTTCACTTTTGACGAGGGCAGTTTCAATATGTTTTTGATCGGTAATATCTCGAATATAACCATGCCAAACAGTACTGCCATCGAGTTCCCTCTGGGGTGTAGCATGACCGAGTAACCACTGCACTTGCCCATCGGGAAGGTACGATCGATATTCACAGTACCAAGGAGTCAGAGCTCTGGCAGATTCAATAATCGCTAAACTTACTTGACTCAGGTCATCCGGGTGAATCCAAGCAAAAGCTCTAGAAGCATCTTCCTGTATCTCTTCCGGGGTAACCCCACAAACTTCTTTCATCCCTGCACTAGCGTAGGGAAAATGAAAAGTGCCATCAGGACGCTGCCGAAATT
The DNA here is from genome assembly GCA_012031635.1 of Coleofasciculaceae cyanobacterium SM2_1_6. Taxonomy (GTDB): domain Bacteria; phylum Cyanobacteriota; class Cyanobacteriia; order Cyanobacteriales; family JAAUUE01; genus JAAUUE01. The sequence continues at coordinate 9,794 of JAAUUE010000155.1, forward strand.
GATAAATAGCCCCGGGAAGATGCTCCGTAACTTTTTCTAACAGTTGCTTTGACTGCATATGCTCGGTGACATCGGTAGTAACCCCATCAATGCGGATTGATTTTCCGGTTTCGTCATAGACCAGAGAAGAGTTGACCAACACCCAGCGCACCCGGCGATCGGAGCGAATGATGCGATACTTTCGCTTTTGACTTGCCCTGGCGAACAGTCTCGGCAAGGCGGCGGTAACAATCCCCCGGTCTTCAG
>JAAUUE010000156.1 GCA_012031635.1 Coleofasciculaceae cyanobacterium SM2_1_6
AATTAAAAAAGTAGCCGTAAGCCTCATGGTGAAAGCCAGTGAGCGTGAATGGGTAGGGGCGCATTGACTACGCCCTTAAGGTACAGTGACTGAAAAATCGGATTCTGGACTCTTAAAGAATCCCACGCTCTTTAGACGTGGGAGTGTCAATATTTACAGACTATTCAAAATATTCAAGAGGACTAATGGCTAAGAAAAGCATGATCGAGCGCGAGAAGAAGCGCCAAGAATTGGTAGACAAGTATGCAGAGAAGCGGGCTGACCTCAAGGATCAGTTTGATCAAGCTACTTCTCAACGGGAAAGATTAGCGATCCACCGCCAAATTCAACAACTCCCCCGCAACAGCGCTCCCACTCGCCTGAGAAATCGTTGCTGGGTTTCCGGCAGACCCCGGGGCTTCTACCGAGATTTTGGGCTGTCCCGCCACGTCATGAGAGAATGGGCGCATAAGGGATTACTACCCGGTGTCGTGAAATCTAGCTGGTAACTTCAGGTAATCGAGCTAAATAACTTAAGGTAAGCTTTAGGTAGCTTCGGGAGAAAGGAGTTGCTGCATCCATGTTTTGACTTGGCAGCAGGCGTGGTGATCCCCTTCGATCGATAAATAGGTTAGGGCTTTTTGATAATCAGCGATCGCCCAATTCCAATCTCCCTCTAGGTGATGCGTCCGTCCTCGCTCTGCATAAATATTGCCTTCTAACTGCCGGAATAGTAGGGCTGTATCAAAATTCTCCTGAGCTAGTTGATACATCCCCAAGTCCCGGTAGGTAATGCCAAGGTTAATCCAAGCTCTGGTATTCAGGGGATTAATCTCGATACTCATTTCATAGTCGGCGATCGCCAGCCAGTATTCCTGACGAGCAGCATAGTAATTGGCTCGATTATTGTAGGTATTGTCAAGAAGGGGATTTAGTTCGAGGGCGTAGTTATAATCCTTAAGAGCTTTGGGATGATTGCCGTTCTGGAAGTGGAGTAAACCCCGGTTATTGTAGTGGATCGGATTTTGGGGTTCTAGATGAATCAGCTGGGTCAACAGGGCGATCGCCCCCGTCAAGTTTCCTTGTCCTGCTAGTTTTTGCGCCAAATTTTGTTGTACTTGAATAGAATAATGCTGGGAAACTTGAGCCGAAATCACCCATTTGCTCTGCTGCTTCTTGGGTTTAGGAGACTCATGAGATTGATTGTTCCCCTGGGTATTACTTTGCGGATCCTGTCTGGTAGTGTTGCTCATCTCCCCTCTTCAAATTTCTCCAATATGGTCTTGTCTTATCTATACTCACCATAGCCCTCGTCATCAGAGCTAATGGAGACAAAATGTGGCAGTTCTTGATTTGTCCTTAGACTCCATAACGGAATTCATGAATCTATAGATAAATTGGAAAAGAATAAAGTTTCTCGGAGGGAAAATCTAGATCAGTTCGGATAGCTGCTAAGATGCCCCTACATTCATCTAAACTTATCCAAAATTCAGGAATTATAGTCGTTGCCATAAAAGTTAGGACGAATTGGGCTTCGACTCCGCTCAGCCAACCTATCTAGCCTTGTCCTAATTAAGCTGTCTAGTACTATATTTTTGCTAGATGCTAGTAAATTATTAATTTTTATTACTAAAACTATGACCACAACGCAACTATCAGATGCCGATATCCGGGCAGAGGACTATCTACTCATTGGTTTGGCTACTTGTTACTACAAAGAAGACGGAGAGGTTTACGAAATCCAAGTTATGGAACCCATTCCTTCGGCGGCGCTAGAAGCGATTATTAAGGGAATCCCTACTTCTTATAAATTTGCCACGGCGATCGAGTATGGGGCGGTAATTACTGGGGAGGCTCTAAAAATCCCCGCCGGGTTCCCGGAAGATGCGAGATTTGGGGATGAATTTCGGCTACGAGCGATCGCTGCTGCCCGTACCTACAAAGCCCGCCCCCAAGCCCAACAACACATTCCCCTAGGCACTAGTTTCCACGACTTTAACTACTCTGTAGAGCGCAAACGAGTATTAAATGCCGCCCGGGTTGTCCTCAAGGAAGACAATGTGAAACAACATTCCCACACGCACAAAGTGCTTTAATTAAGAGAACTTACGCAGAGACTATATATATTAAGTAAGGTGGGCATTGCCCACCCTACACCGTTGATTAGGATCAGAACTAGAGCATAAATGGTGCAGAACTTTCCCCCACAAGAAGAGTCGATCTGGCAGGGCGATTTTTATCGCCGTCCCCTCCGGGATTCCCAAGGGCAGACTTTGTGGGAGTTGTTGCTGTGTGATGCTACTGGCTGGCGCTATCAAGTAGCGTGTTCCCAAGCCTTGGCAAGTAGTGATTGGGTGACAGCCCAGATGCAGAGGGCGAGAGATGGTCAGTTACCCACAGTGTTGGAAGTATTTCGTCCCCAGAGTTTGGGATTGTTAACTTTGGCTGGGCAGGCTCTAGGGTTAGAAGTGGTACCGACTCGCCGGACTAGGGAATTAAAGCAATGGTTGCAGGAGCTATCAATTACCTATCCCCGTCTGCCCAACTACACCGGAGAACCCTACCAACCTGTGACAGTTGACCAACTGCCCCCTGTGCCGATGCCAGAAAATCTTTGGGGCGAGCAGTGGCGGTTTGCCAGTTTGACGGCGGGGGATCTAGTCCGGGAGTTTGTCGATCGCCCCCTACGGATTCGAGATATCCCCAAAAACTTCCTGCCCCTAAACTTGGGTTTAGCTTCTTCCGTAGCAATTCCCGGTATTGTTATTGATGGCGGTAGGCAATCTCTGCAACTAGCTAGATGGATCGCCGCTAGTCAACCAGTGAGTTTAGATTATATTGCCGGACAACCCGATGGTTTGATTCTTCAGGCCGGGTTGAGCGATCGATGGGTGATGGTGACATTTGATGATCCAGAAGTCTCCCAAGCAGCCCGCACCTATGCCGTCCGCCAACAGTTGGCTAAGGGCTTACATTTTCTGTTGGTGCAACCAGATAACAGTGGGATGACCTACACGGGGTTTTGGCTCCTTCAGAAGGAAAGTTAGAAATTATACGCTCGAAAATTTGCAGTGGGGTTTTGGCTTCGACTTCGCTCAGCCAGCGATAATATTTAACATGAGTTCCGGTTTAAGCAAAAGCTCTAAACCGGAGACTAGAGAAGTTCCCTGAGCGGAGTCGAAGGGACAATTTCTGCTATACCTGAACTCATGTTAACTATGAATTTTTTGGTAGTGGGTTTTGAGTTGGGAGATTTGGAAAATACTGTGGAAGTCTAAATTTACCGATCGATAAAATTCGGCTCCTCCCTGTTGGCGATCGACTAAGGCAATTACCCGATTGACAACATAACCTGCTGCCCGGAGTCGTTCCACTGCTTTCATCGCCGAGCCTCCGGTAGTCACCACATCCTCTAGCACCACCACCTCTGCCCCCTCTGGTAGTTTCATCCCCTCAATGTAGGCAGCTGTCCCGTGTCCCTTGGCTTCTTTGCGGACAATTAAGCCCGGCATTGGTCTACCCGCGTAGGTAGACACCACACTCACAGCACTCACGATCGGGTCAGCCCCTAGGGTCAATCCTGCTACGGCGGCGGTTTCTGGGGGTAACAAAGGCAGAATCAGTCGCCCGATCGCCACAGCTCCTTGGGGATGGAGAGTGACTTCTTTGCCGTTGATGTAATAATCACTTTTTTTTCCAGAGGAAAGGGTGAAATCTCCCTCTTGGTAGGCAAGTTGACAGAATAGGTCTAGTAATAAATCTTGAAGGGCAGGCAGGTCAGCAGTGGTGGGATCGATCGCAGCCGGGGGAATATTCATCATTAAATTTTAAGAAAATGGTCTGGACTACTAAAACTATCATGAAATCATTAAAAAACTCTAAAAACTAATCAGGATTACTTCTGATTAATGCTGTAGTTAGAAGTAACTCCACCAAATATTTTAGGGATTATTTTTTGAATATATTTCCGGGATGATTGAGAAGGGAGTTTGGAGATTGCGCCAGCCGTTGATTACAGATTATGTTAATTTCTCGATTCTCTTTCAGAGAGGCTAACGCCAACGGGAACTAAGTTCATCTAGCAAATGTCTTAAAAATAAGCAGCTTAAATTATTAATGAATTACTTTAATTATCTTACCAGTTATACCTATGATGAACTTAGAAAAAATTTCTCTAGCAATAGCTCTAACAGGAATTATTACAATTCATACAGGCTTTTGGAATAGCTTTAACGCTTCGGCTCGTGCGGATACCTTTACTCAAGATTTGACTCTAGACAAGATTTCCCTAGAGATTAAAGAATTATTAAAAATCCCTAAAGATTCTCCTGAAACTTCTGCCCAAACTCCTCCCCAAGCCATTGCTAAAGCTCCTCAAAACCCTAGCAATAATATTTCATCTGGCAAATTAAATAAGCATTTAAGTAATTTCCCTGAGTCTAATAATTTAACTAATTCCCCTAATTCGGCTAATTTAGCTAAACAAAATTCATCTACAGAATTGCCAGACTCCATCGCTCAAAATATCTTCACTAAACTTAGTAGCGAAACTGGTTTACCTCAGAGTGATTTTGTGGTGACTGGAGCAACACAAGCAACTTGGGCTGATGGTTGCTTAGGACTAGGAGCGGGGAAAATCTGTACTCAAGCTCTAGTGCCGGGATGGCGAGTTGTTGTTGCTAAAACTCCGGTAGGTAATAATCAAGAAGGCTCTCGATCGCCTCAAACTTGGACTTATCGCACCAATAGCACAGGTTCGTTATTGGTATTAGAAACTAGTAATTAATCTTTAATATTTTTACATCTAGCTAACTTCTAAATCTTCACTTCTAATTAACTTCTAATTAACTTCTAATTAGCTTCTAAAATCTTGATCTCTAGAATCTAATACTAGGGTTAAGCCAACGGAGAATTTCTTGTTTGAGTTGGGTAATCTCTTTATAAACTAATTCCTGTTTTACCCACTGTCCGAGGGCATCGAAGGCAGTGAAATCTCGACCAGCTTGCCAAGGAATATCTTGGGCGATCGGGGTGACATGGGTTCCGGGAAGACGTTTCACAGTCACCATTTCCGGGAATAGCTGATCCAAAATATTAAATATTTCCCTAGTTTGATCAATGTCATCTTTGAGGAATTTTACTAACAAGTTCCGGCGGATCTGGTAGGATTCGCTAATAATTTCTCTAGTCTCTTCGGGAGTAGGGGTAAATTCCACATTAAAGCCCGAATTAAAACCTGATAAGTCTGGCATGGAAAAGTTGAAGTTAGGAAAACTAAAATTGGGAGAGGAGGAATCGATCGGCGGAGAACTTGGAGTATTAGGATTAGCTTTAGCGGTATTATTTCTATTATTTAAATCTCGATTAAACTGGTTAAACTGCTCAAGAAAAGGAATAGCTTTGTTGGCTGAGAAGTTATTAAAAGAAATTAAAATATTTCCGGCTCGATCGACCCCCTTCATTGTCCCAATCAACAAATGTAACTTACAGCCCAAACTATGACCCAAGCCATAGGTAGGTAAGTAACGCTTACGAATCAATCCTTGATCTCGTAATTTTTCGAGGGTAAACTCAAAACTTTTAAGAACAGATTGAGCGATCGCCAGATGGTCTAGGGTATTCACAAAGGGATTAGCAATGACCGCATAACCTTGGTTAGCGAGGTTTTCCAAGAGCCAACGATAGGTAAGCTGGGGGGCTGTGGCAACAAAGGCTCCCCCCAAAAAATGAATGACCCCCACAGGATGGCGGGGAATCAACACCCAGTTACCAGATACTTCTTGCCAGTTCATAGGATCAGTTATCAGTTATCAGTGAACAGTAATCAGTTACTCGTACTGAGCGGAGTCGAAGCCTCAGGTATTAGAGGATGTCTGAAAAGTCTTATTGTGGGTGGCAAAAGATTTCGATCCCCCTAAACTACCCTACCCTACGGGAAGGCTACGCCAACAAAAAGGGGGACTTTGAATCCGGTTTCCCCCTTTTTTAAGGGGGGCTAGGGGGATCGCTGAGTACGAAATACTACAGTCCCTTGTCAGACATCCTCTTAGTCACGGGGAGTATTAGTCTTGCCTCAGCGTGTCAGGGGAATATCATTAACTCGGAGTTGGACTTGCTGATTGGGGTAATCGGCGAGGGAAAGGGATACAGATTTGGCATCGCCAAGGAGGGCGATCGGCATACTAATTTTCCCTCGATATTCCTCTCCTGTTGGGGGAAACTCCCCCGGTAATCCTTGGGTGACACCACTCAACGCCCGCCCCTGATCATCCGTCAAACTCAAAAAACTGTAGAGAAATCTCACCGCTGTTGAGCCTTCATTGCGGAGGCGAACTTCTAAGATCACTGAGCTACCACTCTGGCTGACTCCATCGATATCTAGGGAAACACCTTGGCTTTTGGTGCTGAGGGGAAATTTTGCCGGAGCAGAAGCAGGTTTTGCTTCTACCGGGGCTGGAGCCTCTTTTACTCCTCCCTTGGCTTCGATATCTGCCTTAACTTTAGCAAGAATATCCTCTTCTCGCAAAAACATTAAACCTTCGCCTCCCGTTGCCACTTTATTGCCATTGACTGGCTTTCTGGTCGGTCGAGCATCAGGGGTAGAAATCCCCTTGAGGGCTTCATCTCCCATCTTAAAACCCCACATCGCCGTGGCAAGCCCAGAGCCACCCATGATCGTCAGCAGTAATAGAGTAAGAACGACTGTAAGATTGAAACGCATGGACTAGTAGTATATTATTAAAAAGTGTCAGTTCAACAGGTATCAATTTTCCAAAAAAACGGCAGTTGGCCGAGCGGTTTAGGCAACGAACTCATAATTCGTGCTAGGCAGGTTCAACTCCTGCACTGCCGATTAATTCTTTTCTCTGAGATTAGCTTCTGGAATTAATTTTTGGAATTAACTTCTGGAATTAACTTCTGGAATTAATTGTTGAAATTAATTTAGCGGAAACTTGGGGTTTCTAGGGTAAATCCACCTTGGGTGAAGCCAGAGGAGTTGGGCAACGCCTGAATCGAAGTATCGTAGGGGTTACGGATATCTGGACTCCGGAGAATGGGATCGCTACTGTTTTGTTGCTCAGAAAGTTCTCGATAGATACCATTGATCAGATTGGCATCATCTTGGATTTCATTTTCGGGGTAGCCGACTCCAAAGATAAACTGGACTTGGCGGGGAATTGTCCGATTGAAGTAGAAGTCTCCAGAGTTTTGGAAGAAGGCTCGCTCAATGCGGCGGGGAATTGACTCGACGACGATCGGGGTAAAGCTCGATCGATCATCAAATTGGGCCTGGGCGGCGGGGGCGATCGCTGGAATCATCAACCCACCAGTTAAAAGCAATGTCGCTGTAGTCAAGAGTTTTTTCATAATTTTCACCCTCACGGTTTCCTGTGTCTAGCACCTATGGTATCTCATATCCAGAACTACGACTAAAATTATGATAAGGGAAATTGCCACCAAGCAAGGGCAAAGGACTCCTGAGCAAAATCAGGGATAACTGGAGTTAAGATTCAGGATTTTCTGGCATTTTTCGGGAATTTCTTGTCGGCAACTTGCTGAACTAATTAGGAGTCTTAAAAACTTCAGGGCTACAACTTCAAATATGATCAGGAGTTTATTTATGATGCATCGAAAACCAATTCTGGGAATATTAACTCTAATGTCTTTACTCCCTTTACTAACACCTTTAACAATATTCGCACTGCTGACTAGCTGGAGTTTCCGGGCAATAGCGGGGGAACAGAGGGTTTTGATCGCTCAATCCTTTCAGCCGCCCGATCGAGGTGCGCCTTCAAATAGTGGTGGTGGGGGAACTAGGGGGAATGGCGAGATTTCTATTTCTGCGAATAATATTATTCCTCTGGTGCCGAGGGATCAGGCTACCAATGTTCTCTGGGGACAAACCCTCAGTGAAACTCCTACTTTTTTCCTCTATGTTCCCGCTCAGATGCCTAGTCCCATTAAGTTTTATTTGGTGGATGATACCGAGGGCGAGTTAATCTACGAAGAAACTGTGATACCACCAGCCGCCGGGGGGATCATGGCGATCGACCTACCCAGGAACCCCGGCAAGACTTTACAAGTGGAGAAACTCTATAACTGGTATTTTGAGATCCAAGTGAACTCCCAGCCATCAGTGACTACTCGAAATCCGATCGTAGGTGGTTTTGTGCGGAGAATTGTCGCCAGCCCCGAATTAAGTAGTAAATTACAGACAGCTAGCAGTGCAAACGATCGCTCCCAAATCTATGCAGACCATGGTATTTGGTATGATCTCCTTGCCACCGCTGCCAGTCTGCGGACAACTAACCCCGGCAACTGGGAACTGCTCCTGAATTCCGTTGGTCTGGAGGCGCTCGTCGAAGCTCCACTGATCACAGCCATTGATGGGGCAACGAATAACCCTGTGGCTAATAATTCGGTAAATCGGTAAAATAATTAGATCAGCTAGGGGGCATTCATCTACTTAATTAAGTTAAAAAATGAATGATAGATCTGTCTACCAACCCCCATGATCAAAACCTTAAGAGCTAAACTCCAGAAAATTGCGTGGCAGTGGCGGGGAGTGCTGATTGCGGCTCCTAGTGTGGCGATCGTCGTGCTGGGCTTGCGAGCTATGGGGATTTTGCAATCATGGGAACTGGCAGCCCTAGATCAACTATTCATCCTCCGGGGGAATGCACCGCCGGAAACACGGGTGGTGATTGTCGATATTACAGAAGAAGACCTGCAACGATCGCAACGCTGGCCCCTTTCTGATCAACAACTATTACAAATTCTCCAAAATATTCAAGCCCAAAACCCCATCGTCCTTGGCTTAGATATCTATCGGGATTTGCCTGTAGAACCCGGTCATGCAGAACTAGTCCAGTTTATGCAGACTACGCCCAATTTATTGGGGATTACAAAAGTAGCTGGCGATCGCATCAAAGCTCCCCCCGCTCTCCCCTATCCCGATCAAGTGGGAGCCAATGACTTCATTAACGATCCTGATGGCAAAGTCCGCCGTTTTTTCCTCTCTGTTCCCATCACAGCATCAAAAATTGAACCGCCAGTAGCTCCAGCAAATCAAGTAAAAGCTCTAGATGGTCTTGGGGTGAAACTTGCCTTGCAATACCTAGGACGACAAAATATATTTCCCGAAGAAATAGACCAGCCAAAACGGGAGTACCGTCTGGGCAACTTACGGCTGATCCCCTTCAACAAAAATGACGGAGCCTATACTCAAGTTGATGATCGAGGCTACCAATTAATCCTCAATTATCGAGGTGGTAGTGGCAGCTTTCCCCGGATCACCATGGGCGATGTCCAAGCAAATAAAATTCCCCCCGGATTCTTCACTGGCAAAGTCGTCCTCTTGGGGGCTAGTGCTGTGAGTCTCAATGACCTCCACTCTACGCCCTTTAGTAGTACCTTGACGGGGATTCCCCAGAATATGTCAGGAGTAGAAATCCATGCCCAGATTACCAGCCAGCTAATTGATGGAGCTATGGGCGATCGACCAGTCCTCAGTAGTTGGACAGAAGCCCAAGAACTCCTCTGGATTGTAAGTTGGTCTCTGGTGGGGGGAATTTTGACTTGGAGCCAACGCAATACCTCCACCAAACTCAGTAACCGCTCCCAGCAGCAAGGATGGCGAATTCTGCTCCAAAATAGTAGCTTGGCGATCGTCACCCTGGGCTTAGTTCTATTTAGTTACCTCTGCTTTCAATCCGCCCTCTGGGTTCCCCTCGTGCCTCCCCTCCTCACCCTCTGGGGTTCTTCCCTGAGTATCACCGCCTACATTGCCAAAACCGCCGGGGAAATCCGGGCTACCTTTGGGCGCTACCTAACCGATGATGTGGTGGCAACGCTTCTGGAAGACCCCGACGGGGATTAAATTAGGGGGGCGATCGCCGCTTGATTACTATCCTGACTTCGGATCTGCGGGGCTTCACTGCCCTTGC
>JAAUUE010000157.1 GCA_012031635.1 Coleofasciculaceae cyanobacterium SM2_1_6
CCCTAGGATGTGGTAGTCAAACCATACATAATCTAGATTATTCACAAAATCATTCAGGAGAATACATTGAATATGTTTTCACAGATTTTTCTCGCAAATCGTCCATTAGTCTGGCAGCGTTGGCTCTACTAGTCTCTGGTGCAATGACCATGATAAATCCAGCCGCTTTTGCCCAGCCCGGCAATAGACCAGAAAGACCCGCCGGGGGAATGCAACGCCTCGATCGAGATACCATGCGGCAAACTATGGAAGATCGCATCACAAGGGAACTCAACCTGACTCCAGCGCAAGTATCCAGATCCCAAGAAATTCGTCAACAGTACGCTAATCAGATCGAGCCTCTAGAAACCCAGATTCGCCAGATAAGAGAAGAACTCCGCACCCTCCTCGGTAGTAGTACCAGCACCGAGGCCCAAATTCGCCAAAAACACCAAGAAGTGCAACAACTCCGACAACAAATTGGCAACCTCCGCTTTGATGGGCAACTAGCCTTCCGACAAATTTTAACTCCTGAGCAAATTCAAACCCTAGGACAGCGGATGCCCCGTGGTGGCGAAGGGATGTCTCGCCGGGAAAGAACGCCCAGAAGCTAGCCCAGCTATGTCATCTAAGTTTTAGATTAGTCACAAATTTGAGCTATTAATTGACCAGCCCTGATCAACCTTTTGGTGGTGGGGGCTGGCTATTTTCTTGGAGGACTGTTTCTATGTATTTGATATTGTCGTAGTTGGGGCTGGGTCTACCGTAGACTAGGGGCGGCGCACTCAGGCTTTGACGGACTTCGTGATTGCTGATGCTATGGAGCGATCGCTCTTCCCGGAGAGCTTTAGCCACGGCGATCGCTAAGCCTTCACCTACGGATATATTAAACTCCACAATTCTCCCCGCCGCAATGCCCAAGCCGCCAAACCCGGATGCAGGACTGAGGACAGCTAAATTGTCCCGCTCTACGGGTAAAGTATGTCGGAAACCATAGTTAAAAGTGGGCATATGGAGATGGAGATTGAGTTTTTTAATCCCCAATTTGAAAGCCCGACTGCCCATGCCAGTAATGCCGCCCCGGACATCTAGATGGTAAGTAAAAGTCCCTAGAGCCTCCGATGCACTAACTCCGCCCCCTGCCATTTTCGTTGCGGTCAGGTCATCCATAGATTTGGCGATCGAGCCAGCACTACGAATATAAAGTTCATCCATAACCCTCACTTCCTTTGCCCCCAAGCTCTTATAAAAATTTGCGACTTTGTTGGCAACGTTGAGCATTTCTAAGCTGGGTTTGCCGCCATTAAAGCTCAACTCCCGTGAGGTCTTGCCGTCAGCGTAGAATAGCAGGGAATTCATGCTGAGATGATCGGCAAAGATGGCGACATTGGCTCGATCGAGTAACATTTTGGCTTTGCGGAGATCATAGGCCATGCCATTCATCCCATGGAAGGCTGCCCCCAGAGCCGAACTCCTGACATCCGCCGAATCTACAGTTCCCTGATGCAGAGGCAGGATTTTATTATTACTCATCCAAGAATTGAAAATTGCCTGCCGGAGAGCGGGATCTCCCCCGGTGGCAACCTCCAACCATTTTTGCGCCTCGGCATCCTTGGGGTCTAGAAATCGTTGGATCATCCGGCTTTCTAAGTCCCGCAATTGCTTAATATTCAGCCCGTAAATCTCAATCATCAACCCCAGAGCCAAGCTACTATTGGGCAGTCCCAAGGAATCAAATCCTTGATAAAATCTCACCCCCGCCATGGTGGCAAGCTTTCCCCCTTGGGTACAGTCAACGAAGTATTTAGCCGCAAAAATCCCGTGCTTTGCAGTCAAAAAAGATTGAACTTGGGTTGCATTGGTTTGGACAGAGAGGACTTGTACCTTGTCAATAACTTTTATCTTGGCTCTTTGCAGGGCTTGGGAGAGAACTTTACTGGCTCGGTAGCGATCGAGGGCAATTTCCTTAGTTTCGGTAATTTTCAGAAATTCGGCATAGAGTTCACTAGAGGGAGCAAAGCGATCGATCCCCAAGCGACGACGCACATCAAGAGGAACTTGGTTGCGATCGAGATAAGCCAACCCCCCCCGGACTAAATGCCCCCCCAAACCTTTACTTAGATCCGCCTCGGTAACTAGGGCAATTTTTCCCTTGGGAATTTGATGGCTCAGGTGCAGGGCAGTCATCACCCCCGGAATTTCATCTCCAAACACGATCGCATCGTAACTCTGGACTTGGGTATTGGGAAAATCTGGGGATTGGATCACTTGCGGGGCGGGCGACGGGAGAGAAGACAGCAAGACACTCGCAAGTAAAGCCCCCAAAAATATGGTAATTAGCCCATAAATCCGACCGTAGAGGTGGCGATAAATAGGTCTAGGGGCAAGGATGAGTAATCGATTAAACACTTCGGCTAGTCTTAGGGAATACACAAAATTTTATTAACCCCAACCACGGGTAAGTTGAGAACCTTCTAGGGCAGTTTTTTGGAGCTTGAGGTGATAAAGGCGACGAATTAGCGCCGGGGCAGCAATGAACAGGAGAATCACCCCTTGGACGATAAAAATCACTTCCTTGGAAACCACTCCCCCCGATCGCAGTTGCATCAGATCACTTCCATTCCGCAAAGCCCCAAACAGGACAGAAGCTAGGACTATGCCCACGGGGTGATTCTGCCCCAGCAAAGCCACGGGGATCGCATCAAAGCCAAAATCCGCCGAGTAGGTAGTGGGCATATTGCCATCCACCCCTAATATTTGCACGGCTCCGCCCATCCCCGCCAAGGCTCCTGAGAGGAACATAGATAAAATAATCATCTTTTTGGGGTGCATCCCGGCATACTTCGCCGCCTCTGGGTTCATGCCTACGGTTCTCAATTCAAAGCCGATGGTTGTTTTCTGTAATAACCACCAGACCCCCAAGGCAGTGAGTAAGGCAAGGACAAATCCCCAGTGGAGGCGATCGAGAAATCGGGGCAGCAGGGCGGTATCGAGAACATTGGGAGTCCGAAACACGCTGGGAGAAGGGTCTTTGAGGGGATTTTTCACCAGCCAATCCTGTAAAAAGAAGGCAAGGTAGTTAAACATAATGGTATTGATCACCTCATGGGAACCAAACTGTGCCTTCAGGTAGCCGGGAATTGCTCCCCACAAACCACCCCCCAAGGCTCCCGCTAGGAGGCAAGCCAAGGGATGAATAACTGGGGGCAGAGGCACAGCATAGCCCACCCACACAGCACAGGTTGCCCCCATCAGAAATTGTCCCGCCGCTCCGATGTTAAAAACTCCACTCTGGAACCCTAACCCCAGAGCCAAGCCAGTAAAAATTAGCGGGGTAGTCGCCACGAGGGTATTGGCAAAGGCAAATCCTTTCAAGAAAGCTCCATCTAGCAACCCCCCGTAGGTAGCACCGATCTTAACCCAATCCCAATTGGTGGCAAAACCAATCACCGGAATACTAATCACGAGGGCAGTGGCGATCGCCAGTCCGGGAATTATCAACTGCCGCCCCCATCTTTGGAAAACTCCCAACCTCGTATTTGTCATCGGTTTATCCTTATTCATCCCCGTAATTACCAGCAATCACCAACTATTAAATCAGCAATTACAGGCAATTACCAGCTATCAAATCAGCTATGCAATTAACTATGCAATTAACTCGATCGCCCTTTTGACGATCGCCGCCGCCGTTAAACCATTGAATGCCATCAACTCTCCTGCTGTAGCCGTGGTTTCCCCCCGCTTCCAGGCAAAGGTATCCCGTTTTGCCAGACTCCGCAACATGATCGGCTCCAACATCCCAGAGGCTCCCCCCGTTACCCCAATTAGAGCATCTCCCCCAAAGATCTCCTCAAATTTTGCATCATCTAGAAACTCACCATCAGGTTCCGAGCAGGTATCCCAAGCCACATCACTAGGACGATAGAGCCGGCGGGGATTAACTACCGAGACAATCTTCGAGCTGATGCCTTGGGCGGCGAGGGTTTCGGCGGCAGCATAGACAGGAATTAGGGTCATATCGCCAATTACTGCCAAGGTGACAGTTTTGGAGCCTGCACTTCGGCTCTGCTCAGTAACCACAGTTGATTGGAGGACGATCGCTCCTTCTTGCAGCCCTTGACGAGTTTGAGCCAGAGTTGTCCGAATCGGCAGGGGTGACTTACTAGCAGTGATCACGATCCCCTTATTTTTAGCAGTCAAAGCCCATTCATAACAAGCCTGCGTGCTATTAGCATCGGGAGGAAACAGGGGAAATATATTCCCGTTCCGCATCATCGCTGCAAAATAGGCTTCAATTTCTGGGCGCTGATGAGTCCAACCATTTCTGCCCTGTTCCAAGGCTCCGGCGGTGAAGAGAGTCACCGTTGCGGGGGTGGGGCGGCGGAGTTCTGCCATCGCTTGAGTCACCGTCTGCCAAATGGGTAAACCATTGATGGCAAAGGATTCGTAGGAACACCAAAGAGTCCTTGCTCCCATCAGGGATAAACCCACCGCCAGCCCAGCACAGGCATCTTCACTGAGAGGTTCATAGACTTGCCCCTGGGGAGTTTGATTGTAGAGATCATCAACGGTGGGGTGAATAATTTTTAGGGCTTGGTTAATATTGCCAATCCCAGAGGCTTCATTGCCATCGGCATTTGTCACCAGAAAAGTGCGATCGCTCTGGCCCACGGCTCCGACTAATTTACCCATCGCTGTCGTGGAAACTTGGGGATCACCACCCACGGCAAATTCGTTCAGGGGTAAGGTTCCCAAGTCTACGAGGGGTAAAGTAAATTCTGTCACCGCAGTTTTTGCCGCCGGACCGCCCCCAGCCCGTTCACAGTTTGTCCGCACCAATTCCCACGCAGCCACAGGCAGGGCAATGGTTTGTAGGGTTCCCGCAATGTGGGGAGCATCGAGGGTGTCCTTGGGGTAGAGGTTGTGGGATTTGGCTCCCCGGGCATGGACTCCGGCTCCCTTGAGTTGTTTGATAATAAATACCGTTAATTTGCCACCTAGGGCAGATTTAGCAGCTTTGTCGATCGCCACTAACACAGCTTGGGTAAATTCAAGGCGGGCGGCGGGGGAAAAGGCCGTGCTATCTACGTAGGCTCCGGGCTGATCTTGGTCGTCATAGTTTTTGGCATCCACCAGAATTACTTCGCTAAAGCCATTGCCCCGCCAGTAGTCGATCATTTCTTGGTTTGTTTTGGTGGAAACCATGCTGTGGTGTTCTTGGCTGTAACCATTCCAGACGAGGACGGGCAGAAAATTAGTCACTTCTGGATAGGCAGTGTGGAAATGCGCCATGCTACTCATGGGATAGGGTTCCCCCATACCACCATCGCCGAGGGTAAAAGGAAAGAGTTTATCCCGGTGCAATAGGGCTGCTGCCATGGCGAAATGTTGTCCCTGTCCGAGGGGCCCGGCAGGAGCGAGGATGCCCGGAATAAAGCCAGAGAGGTGTCCCAACAGCCCGTGCTGCTCTCGGAATCTGTCCCGGAGTTGTTGGACAGTGGTGATCCCCATATCTTCGAGGGAGCGATCGAGGAACATGGCACTGTAGAAACCGGGGGCGTGGTGTCCCACTTCCGTCAAAATATTTTTGTAACCAAGCATGACGAGGGCAGCGTAGGCTTCGGCTTGGCTGGCAAAACCACCGGGGTGTCCAGAGGCTTTACTGCCTGTGACTTGGAGGGTGAGATAGCGCAGGGCATCGGCATAAAGCTGGGTTTGAAATACTGCCTTGGGATCACTAGGATCACTAATGGCTAGACTACCTGCCTCGATCGCTGGGGTTGCACCGTAGGTCTCAAAGCTGGGAATTGCTTCCCCAAAATATTGAATACCCTCACAAAAAACCGGAGTTTGACTAACAGCAACCATAATTATAAATACCTCTTCTCAATTGTCCCTAGGGGATCACTAAAATCTTTAATTAAGCTATCGTACAATTACAACTGCATCAATGGAGCCTCAATCTTTGGGGATCTGGTGATCTACAGGATAGAAATCTCTTGGGCGATCGATTAGAAATTAGTTGGCAACCAATCAGCAAAAACAGGTAAATATGGCAAGGGCTTGGCAATTCATCACCACAGTTTTAGGCATAATTTTCCGGCATCCGATCACGGGGCTGAGTGTGATTTCTCTGTTAGCCGACGGGCAGATGGTGCTAGTCCGGCGACGGGACAATGGCAAGTGGGCAATTCCGGGGGGCATGGTCAACTGGGGAGAAGATTTGCTCACGTCGGCAACACGGGAGCTAGAGGAAGAAACAGGATTGCAATTAATACGGGTCGATCGCTTGGTAGGGGTGTATTCTGCGCCCGATCGAGACCCCCGTATTCATTCTATTTGCGTGGTGGTAGCTGTCCAAGCGCAGGGACAAATTGCCGTCCAAGATACCCATGAAATTCTCGAAGCCCGTGCTTTTAAGCTGGAGGATTTGCCTTTAGGAAATATGAGCCATGACCACGATCGACAACTCCAAGACTATCTCGCCGGGTTAACAACCTTTGCCTAGAGGTATCATCAAAGCTATCTTGATCTACAAATTTTCATTTAAGATAGTAGTAAAAAGCAGTAAAATTTAAAAAAACAAATTTAATATTAGCTTGATCATGTTAAATTCTGAATTATTAGTTCAAATGCAGCAATTGTCCAATGATGAGAAGTTGCAAATAATCGAGCTTCTGAAGAGTGATTTAGTAGCAGCAGGAAATTTAATTTCAGGCGAAAATGAGACGGCTTATCGAGCTTGGTCGCCTTATAATTATCAGGAAGCAGCACAGAAGTTAATGAGTTTATTAGAACAAGAGAATGCAAAATGCTAGACGATTTCCCTTTGTTGAAAGACGAAATAAGACAGGAGAAGTTAAACTTTTTTCTAGAATTTGATGTATGTTTTTATCGCTCGCAATTATTATTTGAAATATCTCATAAATCTAGGACAACTTGAGATATTAAAGCTCTAAAATCACCTGCTAAACTTAGCCTTTTAAAAGTCATGAATCATCAAGAATTAGCTTTTGCTCCCGCCCTGACCCAAGCCGCCCTGATCCGCAATCAAGAAATTACGCCCTTGGATTTGGTGGAAATTTATCTCGATCGCATCAACAACATAGATAGTCAACTGGGGAGCTATTTTTATGTGGCCGGAGAAATGGCGATCGCCGCCGCCAGAGAAAAAACAGAATTTCTAGGAACTCGATCGACCGCAGAAATTGCGGAACTGGCAAATCTCCAGCCTTTTTTTGGAGTTCCCATTGCCATCAAAGATCTAAATCCAGTATTAGGAATGCCCTGTAGCTACGGAGTTAGTGCTTTGCGCCAAAACATAGCAACCACCGATGATGGGATTGTCCTGCGCCTGAAGCAAGCCGGATTTATTCCCCTAGGCAAAACCGCCACCTCAGAAGTAGGCTCCTTCCCCTACTCCGAATCACCGGGCTTTCCCCCCAGTCGGAATCCTTGGAACTTAGACTATAGTAGTGGCGGCTCCAGTGGCGGCAGTGCGGCGGCGGTGGCGGCGGGGTTAGCTTCCTTAGCCCAAGGCTCTGATGCAGGCGGTTCTATCCGGGGCCCAGCCTTTTGCTGTGGTGTAGTCGGGATTAAACCTAGTCGGGGTCGAGTGTCTTGGTATCCTGTAGGAGAACGTCAAGGCGGCATTTCTACCAATGGACCGATCGCCCGGAATATTGCCGATGCCGCTGCCCTATTGGATGTGATGGCGGGTTACATCACTGGCGATCCCTACTGGCTCCCCAAAGCTCCCAGTTCTTTTCTGGAGGCAACCCAAGCGCAAGCCAAAGACCAGTTGCCCCGGCTGAAAATTGCCTACACAACTACCGTGGAGCCGATCGGTAGCACCACGACCGAACTTGCCGAGGCTGTAATGGCAACTAGTAGGCAGCTAGAAGCCCTAGGACATATTCTAGAACCAGCCTGTCCCGATTTCACTGGGTTAGTTGAGCCATTTACCAAAATTTGGCAAGCCGGAGTCGCTTCCGTCCCCATGCCGCCCCAGATTCTCAGCCCCATGAATCAATGGATTGCTTCCCAAGCAGGCAGCGCCGGAGAATACCTCCAAGCCCTCGCCCAAATGCAAATTATCGCCCGCCAGATTGTCAGCTTTTTTGATCGCTACGATGCTTTAGTTTTGCCTGTCTATTTACATCCCCAAATTCCGGTTCATGCTTGGGCAGAGCTATCTCCAGAGCCAACCTTAGAAAAAATCACCAACTGGATCGCCCCCTGCCCCCCGTTTAATGCCGCCGGATTGCCTCGATCGCCCTCCCCACTGGTGTCGTTAATGGTCTGCCTGTAGGCGTGCAAATTGTCGGTAAACCTACTGATGAAGCCACGATCGTCACCCTTGCCGCCCAGCTAGAAGCAGAGCGAGGAACAGAACGAATTTCCTTCCCAGACCTCTATAAATGAGCGAGATTTATGAGCGAGATTTATGAACGAGATCAAACAATTAAGATCAATTCATTAACTCAAATAATAGAAATAAAGCTGACATCAAGCTGATATAAAGTTAATATAATTTTTTTGCGGCGGGAACATTCCTGCCTGTGATTCCCCAATGCTGTAAATTAGAATTAAATTGTCCAACTGATTCTTCCGTAAACTAATCTAGCCCTAGACAGAATATGGATTTTCCTCTCAACAATCTGTCTTCTTTTCACTCCGAACTCTTGGCAAATACCGAGTTGGGACGTTTGTGCGGGCAGGAGGAACTATTTCGCGATCGCTATCAGATTATGCGGATCATCGGGCGGGGGGCTTTGGAGTTACTTTCCTAGCTAAGGATACGGGATTATTGAATACTCCCTACTGTGTGATCAAACTCCTCTGCCCCAAGGTCAGCAGTCTCAATGCCCTCGAAACTGCCCGGTTACGCTTTGAAAGGGAAGCGAAAACCCTCAGCAAGCTCGGCAGCCATTCGCAAATTCCCATGCTAATGGATTATTTTGTCCTCAAAGGAGAATTTTATCTAGTCCAAGAGTACGTGCAGGGGGGGACTTTAGCGCGGTTAATTCGCCGCAATGGCCCAATTTCAGAACAGGGAGTCCGGCAGTTTTTACGGGAAATGTTACCCCTGCTCCACTATATTCACAGTAACAAAGTTATTCATCGAGATATTAAACCCCAGAATATTATTCGCTGCCAACACCATCGCCGTCTTGTCCTCATTGATTTTGGGGCTGTCAAAGAACAAATTGCCCAAGTGGAAGACACAAGTATGAAAGGGGTGACAACTCATTTTATCGGCACTGTGGGGTTTGCGCCTCCCGAACAGTTTGCCCTACGCTCGGTCTATAGTAGTGATATCTATGCCCTAGGAATTACTTGTTTGTATCTCCTCAGTGGTGTGGGTCCCCTAGACTTTGAGACCGATCGCCACACAGGTAAGATTCTCTGGCAAAAAAAACTAAGAGTCAGTCCAGAGCTAGAAACCATTATTGACCAAATGATCCAGCCATCTCCCCGCGATCGCTTTCCCTCGGCTCGATCGATCATCGTTGCTCTCCACGGCGACCAGTTAGCCAGCAATATGTCTGAATGTCTAGCGGCTCCGCCCTCTTCTTCCCTCATTGACGAACCCCCAACCGAAGATGAGCAGAATTATCAGTCTCCCCATTCCAAGGCAGCGATCGCTATTCGGGAGTGGAAACAAAAAATGCAACAACGACAGCAGAGAACTCTTACTAGCACTTCCAGCCCCTAAATAATGCATCTCAAGCCTTACAGCTAGATATACAGGGAAATCTGAGTTGAGTTGATAAGAGCCTTGCGTAGTTGAGAAATCTTTTAGAAATAGTCCAGAAATCATTAGATCTCTTGCGTGAATCATGACTCACCTACTACTCC
>JAAUUE010000158.1 GCA_012031635.1 Coleofasciculaceae cyanobacterium SM2_1_6
TCCCTAGGGAGAAGGGGAGTAAGAGGAAAGTCCCTCTCCCTAGGGAGAGGGATTTAGGGTGAGGGTCATGATTCACGCAAGAGGTCTAAAGAGGGCGCAAAGCCTTGCACCCCCACAAAAATCTGTATTTGTATTAGATGTTTCATGAAATGGTATGACTATGGCGGCTAAAGCCACTACTACAAAAACAAAAGCTACCTCCCTGTACCTCCTTCCCTTATAAAAATCATCATAAATTCCTAACAATTCCCCTATAGCGATTCCTTGAGAAATAAGCTATGGTGGAAGGGTGTGAAAAGTATTGTTTCCCAACAACAATTTAGATTAAGAGGGAGATTTAGGACAATGAGTAATGTAAAAATTGAAGAGCAGATTGAGCAAGAACTTCAGCAAGCCAGAGAAGTTTGTGATATCAACGGCGCAACCTCTGGAGCCTGTGCTGCTGCTTGGGATGCTGTGGAAGAGCTACAGGCTGAAGCCTCTCACCAGCGTCAACAAGAACCGAAGAAAAACTCCCTACAACAGTATTGTGAGGATAATCCTGAAGCTGCCGAGTGCCGCCTTTACGAAGACTAGAATTTTCCTTAGAAGATTCAACAGATTCAGAAGATTCAACAGAGATTTAACTTTCAAGACAGGCTAGTCCCCCATTTGCTAAATTTAGAGCTTGGGGGATTTGTTTTTGGCAACATAGCAGTTCTAAATAATTTCACCCGCCGCCGGCGGGTTGAATAACCTCCCAGCAGCAATCTAATTTAGAAAATGATTTAGGATCGCTATATATGTTTTTGGGAAATATATACTTGAGAAGTTTTGAGAAATAATTTTCAGGAACTCTACCTCAACAGACATTCAAGCAATAGCATATTTAGTCAATTTAAGAATCAAGATTAGTTAAGATAGTTTTAATTCTTTAGCGGCAACCACCATGAATGAAAATACCCCTACAAGTACCACACCGATTTTGACTAATGCAGAAATTCCAGAAACTCCAGTAGTTCCAGAAATGAATGCGATCGAGCAGAATCCAACTAACCCCGAAGTCAGCCCTGAAGCTAGTCCAGAGTCTACTCCCGCCGAAAACCCAGAATTATCTACCCCAGAAACTTCAGCACCATCTCAACCTAACGAACCAAAGCCCAGTTACGTTAAATTAGCCATGCGGAACATGGTACGGAAACGGGGCAAATCTCTACAGCACTTTTTCCTAACGACCTTAGCTTTATTAGGGGTGCTAGTGGGTCTTGCTTACTTGACTCGATGAAACTATGGTGATTCTAAATCATGTTCTGAATTGGATTGCTTCTGGTAGGTTATTCCATCCGCCTGCGGCGGGGGAAATCACTTAGGACTGCTATATGGATTTGCCCTTAGAAATTAGTATCCAAGATTTTTATTTCCCTAAGGCTGATGCTGGAAAACCTCCGGTGTCGGAAGCACAATGGCAAGAGTGGCTGCGACGGTGGTTAGAAGCACTGGCGGAAGAACTCCCAGAGGCGATCGCCTACGAGGTGAGCCTCCGCTTTACCGATGATGCAGAAATTCAGCAGCTTAATGCTCAATATCGCCAAAAAGACCAGCCTACCGATGTTTTGGCTTTTGCTGCCCTAGAGGGAGATTATCCTGTTTTGGCGGAGGAACCTTTGTACTTAGGGGATGTGGTAATTTCTGTGGAAACTGCCCAGCGTCAGGCGGAGGAGCGAGATCATACCTTGGCGTGGGAGTTGGCTTGGTTAGCTGCCCACGGTTTGTTGCATCTGTTGGGTTGGGATCATCCTGATGACGATCGCCTAGAGGAGATGTTAGAACAGCAGCAAATACTTTTAACGAAAGTAGGATTAGATGGTTGTTGGTATAATAGCAAAAACTAGCCCATTGAACGACCTATGGCTATGAAATGGAATCTGCGATCGACTCTCTTTTTTACCTCATCAACCCCCAATCCCAATTTGCTACTCAACTCCCCCACGCCGGATTTAACTACCTCGATCGAGAATCTAGCTAATGCTGATTTACCAGGGCTGAACTTAACTCCTGCTGATAATTCTAATGATTTGCCTAATGCCGATAACTTTGCCGTTACTGAATCTAGCCGAAACGATAATCTAGCTGACTCCTGCGCCCCTCCTGATAACCTTAATTTATCTAGTTCCCCAAACTCAGTAACAGATACCAGCAATCTGACCGGGGCTAATTCCCTCAATCCCATCAATCAAAGGCAACTAGCTTGGAAGGTGGCTCCCAATGTATTCTTGAGTTTTCGCTATGCGTGGGCGGGAGTAACCTATGCTTTGGCGACTCAGAGGAACTTACGGATTCATACGCTGATTGGCTCGATCGCCCTGGGACTAAGTTGGTTCCTGCAAATTCCGGTGATGGAAGTGGCGGTAATTGGCTTAACTATTGCCTTGGTTTTAGCGATGGAACTAATTAATACAGCGATCGAGTCTGTCGTGGATCTATTAGTAAAACAGTCCTACCATGAGTTAGCCAAAATTGCCAAAGACTGTGCAGCGGGGGCTGTCTTGGTGGCAGCTCTGGCTTCGGTGTTTGTGGCGGGCTTGCTCTTGTTACCACCGCTCTACCAAAAATTATTAAGTATGATTTAGCTATGATATCTACTGAGTCTAATCGCAGTATTGAAGTTGACAGTTTAAGTAAAATTTACGGCACAAAATCTGCCATTAAAGATATTTCCTTTACGGTGCAAACGGGAGAAATCCTTGGATTTCTTGGACCCAACGGAGCCGGAAAAACTACGACCATGCGGATTTTGGCGGGATATTTGCCTGCGTCTACAGGAACTGCCCGGATTGCTGGCTATGATGTCCATAGTGAATCCATGGAGGTACGCCAGCGCATTGGTTATTTACCAGAAAATCCCCCTTTATACCCAGAGATGACCGTGGAGGGTTTTCTGCATTTTGTGGCAAAAATTAAAGGAGTCAGCCCCGGACAGCGATCGAGCCGAGTCAACGAAGTCCTAGAGCGTTGTAACCTCAAGGAATACAGGCAGTTACAAATTCGCAAACTCTCGAAGGGCATGAAGCAACGGGTAGGGATTGCTCAGGCGATCGTCCATGACCCCCCAGTAATTATCCTCGATGAACCCACGATCGGGTTAGACCCGAAACAAATTATTGATGTCCGCAATTTAATTAAAAGTCTGGCGGGGCAGCATACAATTATTCTCTCGACCCATATTCTGCCGGAAGTCAGCATGACCTGCGATCGAGTCACCATTATCAACCGGGGCAAGGTGGTGGCAACCAACACCCCAGAAACCTTGATGGCAGAATTAGCCGGAGGCACGGGTTACGAACTAGAAATTGATGGCAACCCCATGGAGATTCAAAAATGTTGCAAATTCTGCCCGGCATCTGCCTTGTAGAAATTGCTAGTAACTGTGGGCTGCCGGGGGAGCGATCGCTCTTGCGCTTGGTGTGCAGTCCCGGAGCCGAACCCGGTCGAGATATTGCGGCGGTGGTGGTGGGGGCAAATCGGGGCTTATACGAAATGCGGCGCACTAAAGCAAGTTTAGAAGATGTATTTTTAGAATTGACAACTAAGGAATTAGCAGCACCGGAGTAATCAGTTAACAGTGAACAGTTATCAGTTACTTGCACTGAGCGAAGTCGAAGTGTCAGTTACTTGCACTGAGCGAAGTCGAAGTGTCAGTTATCAGGCTAGATCAAATTATTAGCTTATTAGCTTTTTAGGAATCCCGAATAATGATTATTTTTAATAATATAATTGCCATTTTTAGAAAAGAATTACAGGGCTATTTTACTTCTCCCTTTGCCTACGTAGTGATGGGCATTTTTTGGCTATTATCAGGGTTTTTCTTGGTAGCCATTCTCATGAGTCCAGAGGGAATTATTAACCAAATTGCCCAACGTGACCAGCTAGGGGTGCCGACCCCGCCCGTGGATGTTGCCTACGAATTTCTGCGGTTCTTTTTGGGGGTGATGGGTTCCCTCGCTATGTTTGTCTTGCCGATCCTATCTATGGGTTTGTATGCGGAGGAACGGAAATGGGGAACCCTTGAATTACTTGCTACTTCCCCGATTACTAACTGGGCGGTGGCCGTGGGCAAACTCTTGGGAGTGATGACTTTTTTCTCGGCGATGATTGTGCCGTTGTTGGGGCTGGAGCGATCGCCCTTGGAGCCGCAACTCCCCCAGTATTAGTAACCGTGCCGCTCCTTGGACATTTGGGTTTATTTTTAATGGCGGGGGCAATTCTTTCTCTAGGGATGTTTATCTCTTCCCTAACCGATAAAACGATCGTGGCAGCTATCCTTACCTTTGCCTTGATATTTTCTTTGTCTTTAATGGAACTAGTTGCCAAAAGTATTGGCGGCAATGTCGGGGCAGCGTTGGAACATTTATCCCTGATGAAACACTACACCAACCTTGTCCAAGGTGTTTTTGATACCAGTAGCTTAGTCTTATTTATGAGTTATATTATTCTCGGTATTTTCCTTACTGCCCAATCGATCGAGTCCCTCCGTTTCTCTCGGAGATAGTTCCCAAATAGATCAAAATAGGCTTCGACTCTGCTCAGCGCAAAAATTTCCACCCAACCCTTAAAAACATTCAAAGGAGTAAGTCCTACGAAAGATAAATTTAACAATATCACCAATCTAACAATTACCTACCAATAATAAACTAACGTGAGTTCGGGATAAAAAATCCCCCTAATACCATTTTACAAACACCGTAACATGATCGCTGGCTGAGCGGAGTCGAAGCCAAAACCCCGCCACAAATCTTTGATCGATTATCTTTGTTTATAGCTGAAATTATCCCTTCGACTTCGCTCAGGGAACTTCTCTAGGCTTAGGGTCTGGGCTTTTACTTAAACCGAACTCACGTTAAACTAGGAAAAAATCACGAACAAATTAGTCATAAATCAATCATTAAATCAGTAATTAAATTACAACTTAAATACAACTTAAATCAGGGATAGCTTATTAATGGCTGAAGTCTATGAAAAATATTCTTATTTATTGGCAGTATCTGAAATATAGTTTATGGCTGGGTATCATCCTCTTAATTATGGGGATTACCTCTGGAGTTGTGAGTAATGAGTGGATTCCAGTTCCCGTGGGCTTGCTTATTGCCGGAGCAGGAGTTATTGGTATTTGGCTGGTGGTGTCTGGTTTGGTGGCGGATCAAAGGACGGTGCAGGCAGGAGAGCCTGGGGGAGATAGGGCAATCGAGCCAGTTCAGCAACCCTTGGGCGGAATCTTCGCTACATTAACGGCGGTAATGCTCTACTGGCAACTATTTCGGTTTTAGTGATTTTACTTTTAGTTAATTTCTTGGCATTTCGTTACAGTCTGCGCCTTGACCTCACGGAGAATCAAATATTTTCCCTCTCTCCTCAATCCCAAGCTGTAGTCCAAAAACTCCAACAACCAGTAAAAATTTGGGTATTTGAAAACAATCCCAATCCCGCCGATCGAGAATTATTAGAAAACTATCGCCGTCAAGGTACAGAGTTTAGTTATGAATTTGTTGATCCCCAGTTGCGTTTGAGCATTGCCGAGCAGTTTAAGGTGCAATCGATCGGCGAAGTGCATATCGAAGCGGGAACAAAACGAAAACTCTTGCAAGTAGTTAATAATCAGCAGCGTTTAACAGAATCAAGTGTTACTAATGGTCTTGAATTAATCCAGAGTAATCGCACCCCCAAGGTTTATTTTCTCCAAGGTCATGGCGAAGCTAGTCTCACCGCCACTGAAAGGGGTTTATCTCAACTCAATGAAGCCCTAGGGCAGAAAAATTATGAAGTGACTCCCTTAACCCTGGCGGCGGCAACGGGAATTCCCTCAGAAGCAGAGATCATTGTTATTGCTGGAGCCAAACGCAACTTATTACCAGAGGAAGCTCAAGCCCTGAAGACCTATCTCGAAGCCGGGGGAAATTTATTAATCCTCCTCGAAGCTCGCACCAGTACAGGCTTGGATGAATTATTTCGGGATTGGGGGGTGGTCTTAGATAATCGAGTGGCGATCGATGGCTCTGGTAATGGCAGATTAATTGGTTTAGGCCCCGCAACTTCCTTGGTGACTACCTATGGCGACCATCCCATTACTAAAGATTTAGGCACAGGCATTTCTCTATTTCCCCTCGCTCGCTCGATCGATCTGCAACCCGTGACTGGTGTCACCCAAACTCCCCTAGTGATTACCAACGAAAAAAGCTGGGCAGAGGCAAACCCCGAAAAACAACCCCTAGTTTTTGAGCAAGCCACCGACAAACTAGGACCCCTCAACCTCGCTGTTGCCCTGAGCCGCCCCGCCGCCGCCAGTTCCGCCCGGGAATCCCGCCTTGTGATCTTTGGCAATGCCACTTTTGCCACCAATGGCTGGTTTGAGCAGCAGTTAAATAAAGATTTGATCCTGAATGCGATCGGCTGGCTTGGACAACAGGATCATCAGACCCTATCCATCCGTCCCAAGAGTGCCGCAAACCGCCGCATTATTCTGAATCCTTTCCAGTATCTATTACTAGGCTGGACAGCTTTAGTTATCATTCCCTTGGCGGGCTTTACCACTGCTGGGGTGCTGTGGTGGCGGCGTAGATAGTGGTCTTGTAGAAATTTCAGCAATTGTTCCCCTAGCAACCCCATAGTTTCCTAGTCCCAGTCATGAAATTACAAAAAACCACTTTAGTCTTGATGATTACTGCCCTAGTTCTAGCGATCGGGGTATATTTTTTGGAACTACAAAGAGAGACTCAACAAGGCAATCCACAGAGCAATGCTCAGGGAAATCAACAGCAATTATTTAATTTTACCCTTGCCGAAATTACGGATTTAACTATTACTAGTAAAGGGCAAACTATCGAGATTACCAAAGGAGATCAAAAAACTTCCCTCTGGCAAATGAAAAGCCCAGAAAATGTGCCAGCCAATGATGCGGTGGTGGATTTTCTCTTGAGTTTATTGGTGGATACTAGGGTTAATAGTCCCCTCACAGTAGATAACAATCAATTCATTGAATATGGCTTACATGCCCCGATCGCCAGCATTGAAACTAAGCTCCAAAATCAACAAATCCATCAATTATTTCTCGGACAACAGACCTTTGATAAAAGTTCTCTCTACGCCTACAAAGCTCTCAAGGTTCAAGCCCCGCAACCCAATCAACCCTTACCTCAAGTATTTATCGTCCCCTTGAATTTTCAAAATGCCGTCGATCGATCCCTCTCAGAATGGAAAAAAGACGGCTAGGAGATTACAGTATTTTTTATTTAAGGATAATATTTCTACTTCATTAAAACACGGACATCTCGTAAACAGCTTATCTAGCATCTACTGTAAATTATTTCACCTAGAATTAACTCATTGCATTGCTAATCATAGTATGTAGAACCAAAGTTAGCAACATTGTAGCTTTAATGTAGAAGCTAACGATTAATCAATATGAATGAAAAAACTGGTATTACTAAATTTTGGTAAGAAAGTAAGAGAAGAAAGGTTAAAAAGGCAATTATCTCAAGAAGAGCTTGCTGAAAAAGCAGGTGTACATCGAACATACATTGGTATGATAGAGCGTGCTGAAAAAAACATTACTCTGACCAATATTGAAAGAATCGCATTAGCTCTTGAAATTGAGATTTCTCAACTTTTTTAGGATATTTTTATTAAACAAATGAATTGGATTCAAGAAGTAAGTGAATTTTGTCAATATTATAATATTTCCCTTGAATATCTTGCAGAAATACTACGAGATCCTAAGGTAATTCCTATGGTCCGTGGTAAAGCCTTTGAATTCTTTGTTGCTAAATCTCTCAAGGAAGTTTTGCCAAGTCAAGACTGGGAAGTTGAAAAACCATTCCTTAATCCCCAACTTGGATCACATGATAGCGATGTTAAGGTAATTCATATCTCGACTGGGAAGATAATCAGTGTGGAATGTAAGTTGGCAGATAAAGGATCGTATAAATATATTGAAAAATTAAAGCTCAATGCTTTTCGAGTTAAGTGTATGCGTAGTCGGACACTAGGGGAAGCAAAAGTTAAACAGCTTGCTCCAATTTATGGAGTTTCTGAAGCTGTTCTCAAAATTCATAACGATCAGTACTTACCAACAGATTTTTCTATTGTTATTACCTCGATTGCAAATGCTTTTTATGACACTGATAAATCTTCAGGAAGCTTTATATGGAAACCTAGTACAAGAGGAGAGATATTTCTGAGAAATCTTCAATATCTTTATGGAGTTTCCAATGATTTAAAAGATTTTGGATTTTCCCGAATGTATGTAGCAAGGGCTTGTGATATTGTAATTAAAGATATTAATGAAATCATCTGTACCCGGAAAAAGTGTGATAATAAACAAAACTGCGGATTTATCCCTAATTATCCCGTAATTGGAATTCCTAATGAATGTAAATATCCTGTGAAGTATTGGACTCCGGTAGAAGAATCTATAAAAGTGTTTGAAAGCCTACTTTAATAATCAACCTCTCTATAACATAAGACTAAGTTGATAGAAAGAGCTTGAAGTAACTTCAATATCATAATTAATAATAAAAATTTCTTTTCCCATAGATCTACTTCCTTTTTTAGGAGTTCCATTAACTATCTTTCCATTCTTAACTTGTTGAGTTAATTTTTGATCATCTGTACGATTAATTGTATAATTCCATTCTTTTTCATTAATTGAATTCGCCCATTTATACATATTTTTGATTTCAATACAATTATCATAAGTCAGTAAGAAATTTACACGATGTCGATGTTTCAACAGAATTCCTTGTAACCTGAAATGATCTTCTTTAGAAAAGGAATGACTATAAAATTTGTCTTGGTCAGCATTAAAATAGGGTGGATCAATAAATAAAAAAGCTCCATCTTCTGCGCCATCTATAACCTGCTCAAAGTCTAGATTAGTAATTTTAACTTTTTGTAGTTTATCCGAAGTTCTAAAAATATTCTTACCCCAATTCTCTGGACGCATACTGTACTTTTCCCCATATCCCCAATAACAATTTTTCATATTCATAATGCCAGAATATGATGTTCGATTAAGGTAATACCATCTAATTGCTCTTTCTAAATCATTTTGAGGAATAAATTGATTCTTATAAAATTCATGCCGCTCTTTTGTAGCTACTTCTTCGCTCAAAGCACTAGCTAATTGTTCAGGATAGTCTCGAATATGAATATATACATTAACTACATCTTTATCAATATCATTAATCCAATTTTGTAGAGATTTAGCTTTAGCAAAAAATATAGAGGCTCCCCCTGCAAACGGCTCAACATAGCTTACATGATAAGGAATATACTCTAATATCAACTTACGAGCGTAAAATTTACCGCCCGCATACCTAAATGGAGAGTTAATTGATTGATTCATGAGGATGTCATTTTTTATAATGCTAACTATAGTATATGTATTTTGTCAAATTCTCAGATTTTAGTAAGCTATAACTTCTATTGAAAAACTCGTTACCAACTTTATCCCAATTTCTAGGACTTGACCTTTAATGATACTGCTTTGGAATCAGTGTCGTACCAGCGCCAAGGGATGTCTACGCCTTGGGAAAGACCGATGCGAGTGGTTTGGGTAATATTTTTCACCGGTGATCCAGTTTCTAGCCAGAGGGGAGGCTGGGATAAATTTGTGCCGTTGAGGGTGCGATCGATCCCCAATACTTGACATAGTTTGCCTGGTCCCGCCCCTAAGCGCTCTGGTTTGCCTTTAAGAATTTTGGCGGTTGATTGATGGGGTAGGGTGGGCGATCGCTTCTTAAATGGATGGATGAATTGCTTGAT
>JAAUUE010000159.1 GCA_012031635.1 Coleofasciculaceae cyanobacterium SM2_1_6
ATGAGGGGCTTTTTACTTATTCACGCAAGAGGTCTTTTATGCTTTCTGCAAAATTAGAAATTATAAATATCGTCCATTTTCGTGAAACGGTATTAGGAAAAAGTTAGAAGAGCGTTTAGGGAGATGGGGTTTGGGGGTCGAGGCAGCCGATGAAGATTTCTTGGGTTTTGGGGAAGACTTGATACCATGCGAGAAAGTAGGCTCTGTCAAAGCTGCGGGGATATATGCGCTCTCCTGATCGATCGACTCCTTGATGGGTAGTGATGCGGTCTTCAGGAACTCCGGTTTTGGCAACTAACCAAGCTAGCGATCGATACTGAGCATTGGTATAACCACTATGGGTCTGGGCGTTGTTCAAGCCATCACGGGGAGTTTCTAGGGAAACGTGGTAAGCAAAATTATTAACCGAAGGTGGATAATCAAGATTAGTTTTCACAGATTCCTCTACGAATTGGTCATCCAACTGGTCATCCAATTGATTAGCTACTTCCCCAGTTTCTTGATTGATAATTTGCCGAACTCCTTGACTAACAAAGAGAGAGTTCCCCGCCCCAAAAGCCCGCTTATCTGGGGGGACAATGTAAATTATTTCTCCATCTAAACTAATCAGGGTATGGTAACTAGCTTGGTTAGCTTCGTCTCTTTGGGGAGATTGAAAGAAGTTGAGGGTTTGTCTTAGGGTAGCAACAGTTTCGTGGAGGACAACGATCGGAGCATGGTAGGCGGGTTGACCATAGATATCCCCAAAAAAGCGATCGCCATAATTAGTCGGACTAGCCACAGCAATACTCTCCACAGGAGCCGGAGTATCCTGTCCAAAATTATTGTCACCAAAATTGCCCAAATTATTGCCCAAATTATTGCCCAATCCCCGGCGAAATCGGTCTGGAGAAAAATCCTCTTGCCGCAAATCCGTTGTAACTCTTTCTTCTCTGGTCAAAGGGGGCTGGAGTGTACAAGTTTGGGGGCTTTCTGGACGGAGATTTTGGCTGAAACTCTGCTGGTTTGTCTGCCATCCTTGATCTGCGAGGACAGTCGATCGTCCCACCAGAGAAAAACACGCCAAACAGCAAATAATCGCTATCTTATTCCCCATCTTTTTCATTATTTTTTTGCATATTTCCTTTACGTCATCTCCAGTATATTCTTAAGCATTTCTTAAGTAATTTCCCTGAGATTTCTCGATATTTCGTAAATTACTAAAATATTTATAAATATTTCTTTACATATTCGAGTATAATCAGCATTATTCAAAAATAAGTTTTTAGTCACTATGATCGCGGATCAATTTCCCTGGCTAACCGCAATTGTCCTGCTGCCTCTAGTTGCTGCCTTTCTGATTCCCCTAATTCCGGATCAAAATGGCAAAACCATTCGTTGGTATGCCCTAGGCGTAGGCATTGCAGACTTTCTGTTAATGAGCTACGTTTTTTGGCAG
This sequence comes from Coleofasciculaceae cyanobacterium SM2_1_6, assembly GCA_012031635.1. Taxonomy (GTDB): domain Bacteria; phylum Cyanobacteriota; class Cyanobacteriia; order Cyanobacteriales; family JAAUUE01; genus JAAUUE01. The sequence goes on from JAAUUE010000159.1 coordinate 1,439, forward strand.
CATTATGATACTAGTAGTGCTAGCTTTCAATTGGTGGAAAAATACGCTTGGGTACCCCAGTTAGGTCTGAATTGGGCTGTATCAGTAGACGGACTATCAGTTCCTTTAGTGCTTTTGGCTGGACTAGTAACAACCCTAAGCATTTTTGCTGCTTGGCAGGTCGATCGGAAACCCCGCTTGTTTTACTTCTTGATGTTAGTTTTGTATGCAGCTCAAGTAGGTGTATTTGTCGCCCAAGATTCCCTACTCTTCTTTATCATGTGGGAACTAGAACTAGTTCCAGTATATCTCTTAGTCTCCATCTGGGGTGGTCAGAAACGACAGTATGCTGCAACCAAATTTCTGATCTACACCGCCGCCGCTTCCATTTTTATCTTGGTTGCTGCCCTAGGAATGGCATTCTACGGTGATAACATTACCTTTGACATGGCAGAATTAGGCTTAAAAGAATTTCCCCTTGCCTTGGAATTATTACTCTATGCTGGCTTACTCATTGCCTTTGGGGTGAAATTAGCGATCTTTCCACTCCATACTTGGCTCCCGGATGCCCACGGTGAAGCATCTTCCCCAGTATCGATGATTCTGGCTGGAGTACTCCTGAAAATGGGCGGCTATGGTCTAATTCGCTTTAACTTAGAATTATTCCCCAATGCCCACGTTTACTTTGCCCCCGTCCTCGCAATCTTGGGCGTAGTGAATATCATCTACGGTGGTTTCAACTCCTTTGGGCAGACCAACATGAAGCGCCGTCTTGCCTACTCTTCTGTCTCTCACATGGGTTTTGTACTGTTGGGGATTGCTTCCTTCACAGACCTTGGGGTGAATGGAGCCTTATTGCAAATGCTCTCCCATGGTTTAATTGCAGCAGTCTTGTTTTTCCTTGCTGGTGTCACCTACGATCGTACCCATACCATGATGTTAGATGAAATGGGTGAAATCGGCACAGTCATGCCCAAAGTATTTGCCCTATTTACGGCGGGAGCCATGGCTTCTCTTGCCCTGCCGGGGATGAGTGGTTTTGCCAGTGAATTGTCGGTATTTGTGGGGGTCGCCTCCAGTGATATGTACAGTGCCACCTTCCGGGCTGTGACAGTCTTTCTCGCAGCTGTTGGGCTGATTATTACGCCAATTTATCTCCTCTCTATGCTCCGGCAGATGTTCTACAGTTCTGGCATCGCTCCTAACTGTGACATCGATGGTGTGCCAATTTCTAGTCTCCAAGCTGGAAATGACCAAGAAGCAGTATGTTTTGGGAATAGTTGTGTGTTGCCTGCGGATGCCAAATTCTTTGATGCTAACTGGCGGGAAGTCTTAATTGCCTTCTGTTTCCTAGTTCCCATCATTGGGATTGGCTTGTACCCCAAAATGGCAACCCACCTGTACGATGCGAAGACCGTAGCTGTCAATGCTGAAGTCCGTCAATCCTACATGCAAATTGCCCAAAGAAATCCCGAAATCTATGCTAAGGGTTTCCTCGCACCGAAGATTCCTAACTCGGAAGTCTCTACGGTTTTGGGTACTGTCAAATAAGCTGTCTGGGTTTGAGACAGCGACAGCCGGCAACGACTATCAGTCCTCAACAACTTGTAAGGCTTAAGTCCTAAAAAAATACAATTAGCATCTAGCGATCGCCCCCCATGAACTATCATGAAGCGATCGCCTTTTGCATAAAGCCCTATTGCCTCCATCCTGCGCCTAAACTACGGCAGCCATAGCCACTACTATAGTCATTGCCACAAAAGTTAAGACAAATTCGGCTTCGCTCAGCCAACGTATCGAGCCTTGTCCTAATTAAATGTCTAGCACTACGTCTAGCACTACTACAAAAGCCAAACCTCCCCCCCTTCTTAATTCTCTACCTCCCCTTACCTACCTGTACCTCCTCTACCTCCATGGACTTCCAACTCCAACTCTATCGCCTAGAACAATTTGCCAATGGTCTAGTTAGCCATCAACTAGAAGAGATCAATCTGGTTAGTGTGGGCGTGATCTTTCTTGCGGGACTCCTGACGAGCTTTTCTCCTTGTATGCTCTCTATGCTGCCCATCACGATCGGCTATATCGGCGGCTATGGGGCAGAAAATCGGTGGCAGGCAGCCAGACAGTCAGCTTGGTTTACCCTTGGGTTGGCAACTACCTTAGCGGGCTTGGGGGTGATGGCGGCGGGTTTAGGGAAAATCTATGGGCAGGTGGGGTTTGGACTGCCGATTATTGTCAGTGGCGTGGCGATTTTGATGGGGTTGAATCTTTTGGAAATTGTGCCTTTGCAGTTACCCAGTTGGGGAGGCACCGATTGGATTGGGGAAGATTTGCCCAAGGGTTTGCGATCGTACCTCATCGGGCTGAGTTTTGGGATTGTCGCTTCTCCCTGTAGTACCCCGGTGTTGGCAACTTTATTGGCTTGGGTCGCCAAAACTGGAAATTTAAGCCTAGGAGCCATGCTCTTGCTTGCCTATGCGATCGGTTATGCCCTGCCCTTAGTAATTGCCGGGACTTTTACTGCCACCATCAAAAAAATTCTCCAACTCAGACAGTGGGGAGGATGGATTAATCCCTTGAGTGGAGTTCTTTTATTAAGTTTTGGGGTACTTTCCCTCCTGATTCGGCTCTTCTCTACCAGCCCTGTCTAGGTTTGCCAGTTATAGCATTTCCTAATCTAGTGAGATACATTCAGTGGTAGAGGCGCAAGGCTTTGCGTCCTCAAAGAGTACCGCAGTAGATAGTAGTTCACCCCAAGGTTTCTAGATAGTCCCGGAGGCGATTGCGGCGTTTGGGGAGCCGGAGCTTTTGGAGAGCTTTGGATTCAATTTGCCGGACTCGTTCCCTTGATAGCTCTAAGGCTCTGCCAATCTCAGCGAGGGAGTAGGGATGATCGGTGGTTAACCCAAAGCGGAGACTAATCACATCCCGTTCTCGATCGGTCAAATCGTCCAACATTTGCAGTAAATCCCGGCGCAGGGATTCCCGGATCGCTAAATCTTCGGGGGAGGTTTCCGCAGTTTCTAACAAATCTCCCAATTCCGTATCTTTATCTTTGCCGACCTTAATTTCTAGGGATACTGCCCTAGGCACCCGAATTAATATCTCCCGGACTTGCTCCGCATCCATGTCTAGCTCTCGCCCGATCTCCTCTAGGCTGGCACTGCGTCCCTTCTCCTGAGAAATTGTGCGTTGGGCTTTTTTGATCCGGTTCAGCTTTTCGGTGATGTGCACAGGGAGGCGAATGGTTCGGCTCTGGCTGGCGATCGCCCGCGTAATTCCCTGCCGAATCCACCAATAAGAATAGGTGCTAAATCGATAACCCTTGGTGGGGTCAAACTTTTCTACGGCTCGCTCTAAACCCAAGGTTCCCTCTTGGATCAAGTCTAATAATTCCATCCCTCGGCTTTGATATTTCTTTGCCACGGAGACCACAAGGCGGAGATTAGCTCGAATCATCCGGGCTTTCGATCGCAGTCCTTGGTTAATTTTCTCTTCCAAAGCTGACAGACTTAAATCCGCCAACTCTGCCCAGCGTTCTTTGCCTTGATTCAGAGATTGCTTGAGGGTAAATAAATCTCGTTCGGCAGTTTTTGCCCAGCGCTCCCAACTAGGGCGGTGTCCCAACTGAGCCACAAGGCGATCGTGGATGGTGATTAAACGAATAAATTCTGCCATCAAGGGGTCATGATCATCTTTGCCAGCCCGTTCCCGTAACTCCAAAAGAGCCATGTACTGCTGGACGTGTTGCGCTTCTGCTACTTCCTCATCTTGGCGCAGGAGCCGCACCCGCCCAATTTCTTGGAGATATAAACGCACTAGGTCTGTAGTATTCCGATGCAGCACCCGTTTGAGGCTAGCAGCAACTGGAGCGACTTCAATAAATAAATCATCGGAGTGAGAGAGGGAATCTGCTACATCTTGAAATTGAGAGCGTAGGGAAATCATATCTTCAAAGTCTTCCATGTCTTGAGGATCTTTGGGCTGAGAGGGAATATGGGGCATGGTCATCTCACAATTAATAACTGAACACTGCACTCTAGTTCTGAGCCAAGTTGAGTTTTAGTCCAAAGTTTAGTCCAAGTACTAATCCATAGAATTTAGTGTCTATAGTAAAACACATGGAAAAAAGCCAAGTTTATAAAAAACATCCTTTAGGAAACACACAATTGTAATAGAGACAGAAAGTTAGCATGGCTAGTTCCTGTTCCTGAGAGCAGTTTTACTGTCTACAATAACCAAGGAAAAATTTCCTGACACTTTAATTTTTATTTGGTTGTTTATTTAATTAGTTTAAAAGTGAAACTGCCCCTGATTTAGTAGTTATTATTACAATTAATTCTCTAATTTCAGGCTATCCGGGGACAGTCCTAGGAACAGCCCGGTGATTGACTTGGGCAAGGGCGGCAATATCCTTGAGGGCGATCGAGCCGACAATCGTTTCATCATCGACTACTGCCAGAGCTTCAGCACCAGTTTTCAGCAATAGGGAAAGGGCCTGGCGCAGATGGGAATCTCGATCGATGGTCGGCAGATTTTTGAGACTATTACTGGCAACATCAATCCCCAAAGATTTCTCCTCAACAGGCAGAGCAAGGGGCTGCATACAGGTCGCAACTCGTAACAAACTCAACTGCCGGACAATATCATCGGCACCTACTAGTTCTTTCACAAAGCTATTGGCTGGCTCCGTCAAAATCCGCCATGGGGTATCGTACTGGAGAATTTCTCCCCGTTGCAAAATTAAAATTCGATCGGCTAATTTCAAAGCCTCTTCCACATCGTGGGACACAAATAAAATAGTTTTTTGTAATTTTTTCTGGAGTCGGAGAATTTCATCTTGGAGAGTCGTGCGAGTAATGGCATCGATCGCCCCAAACGGCTCATCCATCAGCATCACTTCTGGATCCCCCGCCAAAGCTCTCGCTAAACCAACCCTCTGTTGTTGCCCGCCCGATAGCTGGGCTGGGTAGCGGTGGCGATATTCCTGTGGGGGTAGATCGACTAATAATAACAACTCATCAACCCGGCTCTGAATTTGCAATTTAGACCAACCCAACAGCCGGGGAACCACTCCAATATTTTGGGCAGCGGTCATGTGGGGGAATAGCCCTGACTGTTGAATCACGTAGCCAATTTGCTGCCGGAGTTGCGTAACCACAAATTGGCTAATATCTCGCCCATGGAGATAGATCGTGCCACTGGTCGGCTCATAAAGACGATTAACCATCTTCAGCAGTGTTGTTTTCCCGCATCCCGAAGATCCCAGAATCACCACAAACTCTCCCTTAGCCACTTGGAAGCTACAGTTATTTACTGCGGGAAAAGAGGTTTGAGGAAATTGGAGAGAGACTCGATCGAAGGTAATCATAGGAGAAGACTTTTAGCCTTTAATCAATCCTTCACTAACCAAAAATTCCTTGGCAACGGCGGCGGGTTCTTTTTTGTTGCCACTGACTTCGTAGTTGAGCTTTTGCATAGTGGCATCGGTGAGCTTGGGGGCGATCGCATCCAAGACATCTTTGATTTTGGGATTAGCTGCCAAGGTATCCTGCCGGACTACGGGAGCCACTTGGTAAGGCGGGAATAACTTTTTGTCATCTTCTAATAACACCAAATTAAAAGCACTAATTTCTCCATCCGTCCCAAAGGCAATCACCACATCCGCCTGACCATCAACTAAACCTTTGTAGCGCAAGCCAGGATCCACGCCTTTATAAGCCTTGATCTCAAAATTACCGTAAGCTTTCTGAATCCCCGGCAGTCCATCTTCTCGCATCTCAAATTCTGGGGGCCCAATAATCGTTAAATCCTTTGCCTTGGCTGCCATGTCCGAAATAGTTTTAATCCCCAATTTCTCAGCCCCCGCTTTGGTCATAGCCAGAGCTTGAGTATTATTCATCGGGGCGGGATTTAGCCAAACTAGATTAAATTTCTCTGCATAAGCTTTAGAAACTTCATTGAATACTTCAGTCTGATCAGTTTTTGTCGGCAGTTTCAAGACCGTCAGCAGGGCTGTTCCTGTGTATTCTGGGTAAAGATCAATTTGTCCGGCCAAAAGAGCCGCCTGAGCTACGGGAGTGCCACCGAGGTTGAGTTTCCGCTCTACGGGCAAGCCAGCATCTTCTAAGGCAAGGGCATACATTTCGCCGAGGATAAAAGCTTCGGTAAAATCCTTAGAACCAACTTTAATTGCCTGACCAGCAGCACTATTCCCCTGAGAGTTGGTGTTAGCGTTGTCAACAGGAGCATTACAGGCCACGATCGCCCAGAGAGTGACTCCAAATATTAAAATTAGCGTAGTTAGACGGCGGAGGAGCTTCATAGAAAAGAGATTAATTTTTATTTATTTGAATACGGAAGTTCAAAATTATAGCGATCCTAAATCATTTAGGACGACCATATACTTTTTGCTAAAGATAGCCAAAGGAAATTTACCAGAGGATTGCTGAATAACAAAAACTGCTATAAATTTCAACTATGCTAACACAAGAAAAGAAACCCTCTAGTTATTAACTAGTTGTTAAAATCCTATGAATTTTTGTAGCGACAATGTGACGGGAATCTCTCTAGAAATCTTAGAGGCTCTGGGGATTGCAAATCAAGGGGTCGCCATGCCCTACGGCGATGATGAATTAACGCAAGCTCTTACCCACAAGTTGCAGGAAATCTTTGCCAAAGACCTAACTATGTTCCCGGTGGCTACGGGTTCGGCGGCTAATGCTTTAGCGTTAGCGGTGATGACTCCCAGTTACGGAGCGGTCTATTGTCACCCTTTGTCCCATATTAACCTCGATGAGTGCGGTGCGCCAGAACTCTTTACTGGCGGAGCAAAATTAGTTTTAGTACCGGGGGAACAGGGGAAGATTGATCCAGATAATTTGGCAAGAATGCTAGAAAGTGCGGGGGCGGGAGTTGTCCACCATGTACAGCCCGCCGTATTGAGTTTGACCCAAGTAACGGAGTGCGGCACTGTCTATCAATTAGCGGAACTTCAAGCCCTCACGAAAATTGCAAGGCAGCACAATTTATTGGTACACATGGATGGGGCAAGGTTTGCCAATGCCTTAGTTAGTCTTGGTTGTAGTCCGGCGGCGATGACTTGGCAGGCGGGAGTTGATGTGCTGTCCTTGGGGGCAACGAAGAATGGGGCGATGGCGGCGGAGGCGGTGATCTTTTTCCGACCAGAATTGGCAAAAACTTTTCATTTCCATCGCAAACGGGGCGGACATTTATTTTCTAAAATGCGCTTTTTGTCGGCTCAATTAGTTGCCTATCTCGATCGATCTCTCTGGCTCAGAAATGCCCAACACGCCAACCAAATGGCAGCAAATCTCGCTCAGGGTTTACAAAATTTACCCGGAGTTAACCTCCTATTTCCGGTGGAAGCGAACGAGATTTTTGTAGAATTTGCTCCAGAAATTCTCAAGGCTCTACAGGATGCCGGATTTAAGTTTTATATTTTTGACGGCAAAAGCCTAGTCCGGCTAGTGACAGCTTTTAATACTGCCCCGGAGGATGTGGAAAAATTTATCAAAGTAGCGATCGCCAGTTCTGCCAAGCTAAATTGAGCTAACCCAACTCTGCAACTAAGCAGCCAATAAACCCAAGCTCTTGGTTAACATCCGCCGCCCTAGGTCTAGGTCTTTGGCAGCACAAATCCAATCGGGATGGCTGGTCATAAACAAGCTCTCAACGGTTTCTTGATCAAATAAATGCCACACTTCGGCTCCGGCAATCTCCGTGGCGATCGCATAGCAATTCATGCCCACACAATGCACCACCACTTCGCTAGCAACCCTCGCTACTACCATTGTCTCGCCCGGTTGCAGACTTCTAAAGCTCCGAATATTTTTTTTCCATTCCTCGATCGATCCCACCACCAATCCCGGCACAGCGATGGTCAAGTCTTGCTCCCCATTGACCCAAATCCAGTAGTTGCGACTGGGATCAATGCCTTCTAGCCAAGGAAATTCATCATCGAGGCGGTAGCGGGGGGAGATTACAAAGGTGGTATTCATAACTTGCTTACAGTTCGTGATCTGGATAATTATTTGCTAAATTTTGCAGTTACTTATATTTTTTTGGACAGCCATAGCGATCCTAAATCATTTTCTAAATTAGATTGCTGCTGGTAGGCTATTCCACCCGCCTGCGGCGGCGGGTAAAATCATTTAGGACTGCTATAGACCAACTGCCTGTTAACTAAACTTTTTAACTAAACCGTTGATATCCATTAAATTAATTACTTTTTTTAATATCTGAGATTAAAACATCTAAAGCAAGTAATGTTTACAAAAAATTAGATTTTCGTTATGTAAATTTACAAAGTTTCGATAATTACTCATGAGGTTGAACTCCAAAAAGGACAGCTTG
>JAAUUE010000160.1 GCA_012031635.1 Coleofasciculaceae cyanobacterium SM2_1_6
ACTTGGGAATAGGAAATAAACGCTAAAAAGACATCGGCGGCTCCTTCAGTTTGGGAAGGTTGATAAAGAATTTCTACTAATTCGTCGGTGACAGTTGCCGGATTTTTGTAGGCTTGGAGCAGGACTTTTTTGATGACTTTGGGGTTAGCTAATCGAGAAAAGAAAAAGTAACCCAAGGGCTTTATGTTGAGGACATTTTGTAAAATTGGGGCGGAGTAACGGCGATACCAAGGCAACTGCGGACGACGACGATCGTGCAACAGCCGGAGGGAACAATCCAACATAGCTACCCCCAAAATTAGTTTAGGATTAATCACCGTTGCTTGCAGGGCGACAATACAACCGATGGAGTTCCCCACCAAAAAAGCTGGCGACTGGGCGACTTCCACACAAAAATCAATGATTTGCGCTGCCCACGTTTCAAAAGTATAGGTAACTTCCGCCCCCGGTGTCGGTTTCGCAGAAAAGCCAAAGCCCAAGAGGTCGATCGCATAAACTCGATGCTCCGTTCCCAGCTCCGTCATGTTTTTGCGCCAATGATCGCTAGAGGCTCCAAAACCATGGATCAAAACCACAGCCTTTCCCTTAGTTCCCGCAGCTTGATAGCGAATCGAAAAACCCCGCCACATCCAATAGTTAGTAATCACCGCCGGCAAGTTTAAATCTGTTGTCATTTTCTCAAGTTTTCTAATAATTAATCTAGTGGTATAAGGTGAGCTGCCGGGGTGACAAGAGGGGTTAAAAATTAGACATGTTGCTATATAAAAAGTTCTAAAAGCGAGTACAGACTGCTCCTCTTCCCTAACCTTGATTAAGCAGCTTCTAAGTAAAAGCTCCACAACCCAGCAGTTGTGGGCATCAGGTGGTCATCAAAATCAGGCACACGATTTCTATAAATACTTGAAACTGTATTGTATCGCTTTATCTCTGCATGGGCATGTTCACAGACTACCCTTGACTACTAAATTCCTTGTTTTCCTGTTTCTACTCCTGATTCAGCTTTTTGCCCCTCGGCTTTTTGTGGGGCAAACGGATGTTTACAAACTCATTTTACAAACCTTGAAATCCTAAATCTCCTTCCACACTTACCTCCTCTGGAATGTTCTCCACCAGTTTTGCCTCCTCTATGAGAAGTGCTGATGCTTTGCATCTTGGCTTTCCTTCCTCCCCCTCTTGCTCGTTTGCATGGCTTGGGGTCGCTTTGCAGGGTTTCTTGATACATTCTGCTAAAGAGGTGGCATAATTCGTTAAAGGCTTTAGTAATTTAGTTCAGTCAGCGCCCTCAGTAACCAGTCATTCTTCAGCGCACGATGAATGTTGAGCATAGTTCTTTCCTGATTAGAGTTAAAACTAATTTACCTTATAAGGCAACAAGTCTATTATAAATATCTAAATACCTGAGTTACACTAAGTTTAATTCTTCCCATCCTTCAAACAGACAATTAACTATGGATCTTTATCACCATGGGTTTTATAGATTTTCTCTATCGCTCTAATGAATGGTTTCTCAAAACTCCTGAACGTTCCCTTGAGGAGGCTTACAAAGCCGCTTTGAAGATTAAACAAATGGAGGATGATCATTTTAACGGTCGAAAAATTGCCTTGGAATCTGCTGATTATGGGCTTAACACTTTCAAGTATTTCCAAGAAGATTTAAATAAATTATTAGGGTTGGTGAAAGGGAGATTGGCAGAGTTTCGGGTGAGTCGATCGCTCCTCAATCCGGGAGAACTCCAACAGGCAAAAGTTACACGAATTAATCCGGCTTTAGATAAATATCCAGAAAAATATCGCTCCAGTCCCGAAGCCCAGTTACCGCCATCAATTATTATTAGTAAATTAAACTTTATTGACGAGATTCTTGATCGCTATTCCCCTCGATCGGCGGTGGATGAGTTGGCAAAATCTTTGAGTTCGCCTCTCCCCAGGGAAGCCCTGAAACCAATTAAAGATAGTGAGAGCAGTTCTCTAGAGGACGATCGATCGAGGCTACTAGAAGATGTCAAAAAGAACGATCGCAACAACATGTCCGACTCTACTGGCTTAGTTCCCCGGACAATTCTCGGCACTTTTAGCAAAATTCAACGGGATCTAGACCCCAAATCAGAGCAGGAATATGTCAGTAAATATCGTAGCTCAAAACTTAAAACTTCAATTTCTGTGAAGTTTATTCTTACGCTAATTATCGTGCCGATTCTGACTCAGCAATTTTCTAAGGCAGTGATCATCACACCCTTAATGCACAAATTTGTCCCTGAAAATAAACAGGTAATATTTGTCAATGAAGACCTGCAAAGAGAAGCCTTAGAAGAACTCGATCGGTTTGCGAGAAATCTAGATTTTCAGGCTTTTATTGGTAGATCTCCAGAACTGTCACCAACGGAGAAGGAAAAAGAAATCCGCCAGAAAGCTCAGGAAATTGCTGATGACTATAAAGACCAGAGTAACAACTCTATCAAAAATATTTTTGCAGACTTAATTTCCATTACAGCTTTTATCACTGTTTTATTGACTAGTAAAAAAGAAATTACCATTCTCAAGTCCTTTATTGATGATCTTGCCTACGGTTTGAGTGATAGCGCCAAGGCTTTTATTATTATTTTGCTTACTGATATGTTTGTGGGTTTCCACTCTCCCCACGGCTGGGAAATCGTCCTTGAAAGAACTTTTATTCATTTAGGAATAGCTGAAAATCGAGATTTTAATTTCTTATTTATTGCTACTTTTCCCGTAATTCTTGACTCAATTATCAAATATTGGATTTTCCGCTATCTGAACCGGATATCTCCTTCTGCGGTGGCAACCTATAAGGATATGAACGAATAGTTAGCAATTTAAAGAAAATCATACTCACATCCTAGGCGAAAAGGTTTGTCGATCGAGGACAATCCCTCAAACCAGAAATTGAGGATATTAATTTTTTGGATATGATAGAACCATAGCTATAGCAGTCCTAAATGATTTCACCCGCCTGCGGCGGGTGGAATCACCTACCAGCAGCAATCTAACTCAGAAAATGATTTAGGATCGCTATATTAGAAAATTTAAGATTAGGACTATCCTAAATCTCTTGCAAAATTGAGATTGCTTCTGATAGATACCCTCACCCACCAAAGGTGGGGAATTCATTTAGGATAAGATTTACAAAAATAAGGTTTTATCCACTGTTAGTAGGGGGTGAGCATTGCCCTACATCTAGAGTCTGGGCGTAAGTCCTGTAAGACTGCCATCTACTTGCAGAAATTTACTTTGTAGAAATTTACTTTTTTGATAGCTTCTTTTATATTTGTAATCAAGAAACTGTGATCAAGAAATATTCAATTGATCTCCATAACTTATGAGTAAAAATTCTCTAGATCAGATTCTACATAAGCATTGTCACCAGCTACTAAAAGCTAGACAAATTCCCTTGAGATTAGTGCTAATTGTTCCCTTTGTGTTGCAGATTGTTAGTGCAGTTGGTTTGGTGGGTTATCTTTCCTATCTTAGCGGGCAGAAAGCAGTAGAAGACATGGCTCAGTCTTTGATGACAGAAGTAGGCGATCGGATCAATCAAAATTTGATTAGTTATCTTGAAAAACCCAAAGAAGTAATCCAGAACAATGCTGCTAGTATCAAGCTAGGTATCCTACCTTGGCAAGATTTAGGGGTCATGGAGCGATATTTTTGGCAACAAAGACAAAATTTTCAGGGAATCGGCTCCCTATCAATTACTAATGAGCAGAAAGAAATTCTGATCGTCCAAGTAGATGATGATGGTTCTAAGGCTATTCGTATTCGAGATCAATCAACAGATTATAATTTCAATAGTTATTTAGCAGATGCCCAAGGAAATCGGTTGAAATTAATTAGAAGTTCTAGTGTGTATGATCCCCATAATGATCCACCCAATAACCCCTGGTATCAAAACACAAAAAAAGCAAATCGCTTAGTTTGGAGAATTAATGTTTCACGAGTCAAAGCCGATCATCCTACGTTAATTGTTATTGGTCTTATTCCCTTTTTTGATTACAAAAATACTTTTCAAGGAATCCTTGGAGCCTCGGTTTCGCTATCCCAGCTAGGAAATTTCTTAGAAAGCCTAAAAATCGGCAAAACTGGTCAGGCTTTCATTATAGACCGACAAGGATTAATTATTGGAACTTCCACAGGAGAAACTCCTTTTATTTCAGGCTTAATTGCCCCTGATACCCAGCAAAACTTGAGTAAAAACACCGATCCTGCCCAACGGCGATTAAATATTCTTAATAGTAACAATTTAGTAACTCAACAAGTAGCCGATTACTTAAAAAGATATTTTAATAGTTTCGATCAAATCAAAGAGACCCAACAGGTTTCTATTATTCTTGATTCTCAGAGATATTTTATTCAGATTGTTCCGTTCAAAAATGAAGCAGGTTTGGATTGGCTAACAGTCATAGTTATTCCTGAATCTGATTTCATGCGAGAAATTAATATTAATGGTCAAATTACAATTTTACTGTGTGCTCTGACTTTATTATTTGCCACAGGAATTGGGATTCTAACAGCTCGATGGATCACTAAGCCAATTTTGCAGCTAAGCCAAGCCAGTCAGGCTTTGGTATTAGGAGAATGGCACAGTAGCGGGAAAGATAATGAGTTAATAGAGACTAAGAATATCGCAGAAATATCAGTCCTCTCTAACTCCTTTAATAGTATGGCTCATCAGCTACAAAATTCCTTGGAAACCTTAGAGCATCGAGTAGAAGAACGGACAGCAGAATTAGTAATAGCCAAGGAAAAAGCTGAGGTTGCAAATCAAGCAAAAAGTTCGTTTATTGCTAATATGAGCCATGAATTACGCACCCCTTTGAATGCGATTCTTGGTTTCTCTCAACTGATGCTCCGCAGAAAAGATTTGCCTCCGGAGCAGCAGGAAAATGCTGGAATTATTCATCGGAACGGGGAATATTTATTGACATTAATTAATAATGTTCTAGATTTCTCGAAGATTGAAGCCGGGAAAACTACTCTCAATCAAAAGGAATTTGATCTTCATCAGTTACTTGATGATTTAGAAGATTTATTTTATCTGCAAGTTAGCAAGGCAGGCTTAGAGCTAGCTGTTGATCGAGAGCCTCAACTCCCTCGTTATATCTATATTGATGGCATAAAGTTACGTCAAGTTTTAATTAATTTGTTGAATAATGCCATCAAGTTTACTCAACAAGGGATGGTGACTTTAAGAGTTGGCTCTGTCCTCAATGAAACCACTCAAAACTATACTTTGAATTTTAGGGTTAGCGATACAGGCGTTGGCATTGCCCCGACAGAATTATCTCAATTATTTGAGGCTTTTGCTCAGACAGAATCGGGTCGATCGGCTCAAGAAGGCACAGGCTTAGGTTTAGTAATTAGTCGGCAGTTTGTACAGTTGCTAGGAGGAGATATTGCGGTTGAGAGTGAAGTGGGTAAAGGGACAACATTTAGATTTTCTGTGCAAGCAGACGTGGTGGCAGAAATTAACCGGAATAAAGATATTAATCAAGATTCTCCACAAGTTTTAGCCCTAGCTCCCCATCAGGCTACTTATAAAATTTTGACCGTAGATGATAAACCAATTAATCGGCAATTATTAGTTAAACTATTGAGTCCCCTAGGATTTGATATTAGAGAAGCAAGAAACGGGCAGGATGCGATCGAGCTTTGGGAAACTTGGCAGCCCCATCTAATCTGGATGGATATCCGAATGCCCGTAATGGATGGTTATGAAGCCACAAAATATATCAAATCTCAACCTAACGGGAATACCACAGCAATTATTGCCTTAACTGCCCATGTTTTGGAAGAAGAAAAAGCCCTAGTCATCGCTGCTGGATTTGATAACTTCTTACGAAAACCTTTTACGGAGCAGATGATTTTTGATTTACTCACCCAACATTTGGGAGTGCAATATATTTATGAAAAATCCCCGGTAAATTTGGCACGGGCAGAGAACAAAGGCGATCGCATCCCCACAGAAATTATTTTTGCAGAATTGGAACTCATGGGGGCAGAATGGCGATCGAAACTAGCTCAAGCTACGGTAGAAGGAGATTTAGAGCAAATGCATCAACTTATTCTCCAGATGCCCGCCAGCGCATCCCATTTAATGAAAGTTCTAGAAAAACTTACCCAGCAGTTTAAGTTTGATGAGATTATAGAGCTAGTGACTAGGAAAAACTTATCATGCAGTTAGCTTAACGGTTAGCTTAATAGTATGTATTGCCGTTGGACTACCGGACAATAAGCTGAACGCCTAAGAATTAATAGCAAATAGCGATATGCCCCATCCCCTCTACGTTGCCTTTATCTGGCACCAACATCAGCCCCTCTACAAAAGTTTGGAACTTGATGCTGCTGGTTTTTATCAGTATCGTCTGCCCTGGGTTCGTTTGCATGGCACCAAGGATTACCTAGATTTGGTGCTGATGCTAGAGCGCTATCCCCAACTCCACCAGACAGTTAATCTTGTCCCCTCCTTGATTTTGCAGATAGAGGACTATGTAGCAGGAAGAGCAATGGATCCCTATCTTGCCCTTGCCCTCACTCAAGAAGAATGTCTATCGAGCCTAGATAAACGCTTTATTGTCGATCATTTCTTTGATGCTAACCATCACACCCTCATCGATCCCCATCCCCGCTACGCCC
This sequence comes from Coleofasciculaceae cyanobacterium SM2_1_6, assembly GCA_012031635.1. Lineage (GTDB taxonomy): Bacteria > Cyanobacteriota > Cyanobacteriia > Cyanobacteriales > JAAUUE01 > JAAUUE01. The sequence continues at coordinate 6,652 of JAAUUE010000160.1, forward strand.
AACTCTACGAACAGCGGCAAGAACGAGGTAAGGAATGGTGTCTGGAGCATTGGCAGCCCGGAGATTATGGAGATTTGCTGGCTTGGCACAACCTTGCTTGGATTGATCCTCTATTTGGGGATGATCCGGTGATTGCTGGTTGGTTGCAGAAAGGGCAAGGGTTTAACCTGAGCGATCGCCAAGCCATCTACACCAAGCAACGGGAAATCCTCAGTCGCATCCTGCCCCAACACAAAAAAATGCAAGAGGCTGGACAACTAGAAGTCACCACCACTCCTTATACCCACCCAATCCTGCCCCTTTTGGCAGATACCGATGCAGGGCGAGTCGCCATCCCCCAAATGCAACTGCCCCACCAACGGTTCCAGTGGGCAGAGGATATTCCCCGCCATCTCCAGAAATCTTGGCAGATGTACCAGAAATACTTTGGGCGGAATCCCCGGGGGTTATGGCCCTCAGAGCAGTCGGTGAGCCCAGAGGTGCTAGCTCCCATTCGAGAGGCGGGTTTCCAGTGGATTTGTAGCGATGAAGCGGTGCTGGGCTGGACAATTAACCAGTTTTTCCATCGGGATAGTGTGGGGACGGTGTACGAACCGGAATTACTCTATAAACCCTACCGTTTGCCGACTCCCCAGGGGGATTTGGCGATCGTTTTCCGGGATCATCGCTTGTCGGATTTAATTGGGTTTTCCTACGGGGGTATGGATCCCTACAGGGCAGCCCGGGATTTGGTAGGGCATCTGGATGCGATCGCCCGCACCCTTGGGGAACGGCAGACTTCCGGCTCCACAGCCCTAGAGTCTCCTTGGCTGGTGAATATTGCCCTAGACGGAGAAAATTGCTGGGAATTTTATGACCAAGACGGCAAGCTATTTTTAGAAACTCTCTACACTCTGTTGAGCGATCGCTCTGATATCAAACTCGTCACGGTGTCTGAATACCTAGAAGAATTTCCCCCCACCGCCACCCTGCCCAGCGATCGACTCCACAGTGGTTCTTGGGTAGATGGCAGCTTTACCACTTGGATTGGGGATCCTGCCAAAAATAAGGCTTGGGATTTACTTGCTGCGGCTCGTCAAGTCCTTGCCAATCATCCCGAAGCTACAGAAACGACCAATCCCCAAGCCTGGGAAGCTCTCTACGCTGCCGAGGGTTCCGACTGGTTCTGGTGGTTTGGCTATGGACATTCATCCAATCAAGATGCCATTTTTGATCAACTATTTCGAGAACATTTAATGGCGATCTACACCGCCCTAGGGGAGCCTGTACCCGAAATTCTCCAGCAACCTGTGGAAGAACATGAAGGGATGCTCCGGGAACAACCCCAAGGATTTATTCAACCTGTGATTAATGGCTTAGCCGATGAGCAGGACTGGGATCGGGCGGGACGTTTGGATATTGGGGGCGATCGAGGCACGATGCACCAAAGCAGCCCCATCCAACGGGTGTGGTATGGTGTGGATCACCTGCATTTCTATCTGCGCCTTGACTTTCAGGTGGGGATTAACCCCAAGGCAGACCTTGCCAATGAGCTACATCTCCTCTGGTTCTACAGCGATCATCCCATGCACAATAGCCCCCCTGCCCTGAAGGAACTGCCCGACACGGCTCCCCTCAACTATGGCTATCACCACCATCTGGGGATCAATCTCCAGACCCAATCCTGTTGGCTGCAAGAGGCGATCGAGCATGGACAGTGGGCGCATCGATCTACTAGAGCGAGAATTGGGCTGCAAGAGTGTTTAGAAATTTCTGTGCCTTGGAGTGATCTGCAAATCGAACCAGACTACAATCTCCAACTCCTGATGATCCAAGCGAACCACGGCATCTATCAGGGATATTTACCCGATCGATTGATCAATCTCCAAGTCCCCTAGGTTCTCGCTAATATTTCCCTAAGCTCTCCCTAGGTTTTTCCCAAGTTCTGGAGATGAGCGATCAAGGAATCAATAGTTTTGTCCCCTTATCTTGACGGTCAACCCAGATTTGGTGTTTTATAGGGGAATAAATTCATTATTCACACTAAATCTTGAGAAGGTTTACCTAAGATTAGGACTCACTTTTCTCCAAGAAACGGCATATTTAGGTACATTTAATCTATGATCGTGCAACTAGAAACTCCTAGTATTGATACAACCCAGCAAAGCACCCAAACGCCGATCGTCGGCATGGTACAGGTCTTTACCAACAGCAGTTCAGCCCCAGACCCCCAGCCAGAGCGGAAATTTTTTACCAATGTCCTTGCCCAAGCCCTCCGCATTGCCCAGCAAGGCACGAAAGTCCTCGTTGTCCAGTTCCTCAAGGGCGGCATCAACCAAGGCAGCCAGCACCCCACAAGACTAGGGCAGAATCTAGACTGGCTCCGGTGCAACCTCCAGCGTGATATCACTGGAAATATTTTTGATCTAGGAGAATCTGAGCTAAGAAAATCTAATTCAGAAGAATCTGAGCTAGGAGATAAATCTACAGAGATTACCCCAGCAGAACAGAGCGCAGTGGCAGAATTGTGGCAGCATACCCAAGGGCTGGTCGATCGAGGGGACTATGCCCTCATAATTCTAGATGAACTTAGTCTTGCCATGAATTTAGGCTTAATCCCAGAAAATTTAGTCTTAGAGTTTCTCAACCAGCGTCCCCCAGCGATCGATATTATTTTCACCGGCGCCGCCATGCCCCAAGAGATTCTCAACATCGCCGATCAAGTCACCAAAATTCGCCGCAGCCACTATTTCTAGGGTTGCTTGTTTAGCTATGTAAGTAGGTTGGCGCAATATTAACCACACCAGAATTTCTTAAAATCTATAGGGCGGGCGATGCCCACCCTACATTACTTTACCTCCCTCTATCTCCCTCTATCTCCCTGTACCTCCCTGTACCTCCCTGTACCTCCTATTCCTTGATAGCTGTTCACTAGACCTCTGGCGTGAATAAGGAAAAAGCCCCTCATCCCCCAGCCCCTTCTCCCTAGGAGAAGGGGAGTAAGAGGAAAGTCCCTCTCCCTAGGGAGAGG
>JAAUUE010000161.1 GCA_012031635.1 Coleofasciculaceae cyanobacterium SM2_1_6
CTAGGGAGAAGGGGAGTAAGAGGAAAGTCCCTCTCCCTAGGGAGAGGGATTTAGGGTGAGAGTCATGATTCACGCAAGAAGTCTATTGTTTAAGTCGTGGTCAATTTGTGGGGATTGAGGTCAACATTGTTTTTTGGTTTCAAGGATGTTACTCTAGCAATGTTTCTGGATAACTCAAGACTGGAGACCCCGCCCAAACGTATTTGATTAGACTGGCGATCGTCAAAGAGAAATATGAGTGAAACAAACTATTGGTTAGTGAAATCAGAACCCAATACCTACAGTATTTCTGACCTACAACGGGAGCAAGTCACTATCTGGGATGGAGTGCGAAATTATCAAGCCCGGAATTTTTTGCGAGAGATGCAGCCGGGCGATCGAGTATTTTTCTATCATTCCAACACCATGCCCCCCGGTATTGTCGGTTTAGCAGAAGTCAGCAGTACAAATATTGACGATCCCACCCAGTTTGATCCCCAGAGCAAATATTACGACCCCAAATCTACGATCGCTGCCCCCCGGTGGCAAACTGTCCAGATCAAGTTTCTAGAGACTTTCCCCCAGATGATTACCCTCGAAACCCTCAAGCAAAAATTCACCCCAGAGGAGTTACAACTAGTCAAAACTGGCAATAGATTATCCGTCATGCCCGTAGCTGGAGCGATCGCTGAGAAAATTCTGAATCTCTAACTTTGATCCCCTCAGTTAACCTAGTTCGCATGGATGACAGGAAATCCAGTTTCCCAGCCTTAGAATCATTTTTTATTTGTTTGTCCCAACGGGCTTGATTAAATTCGATAAACCATTCTCGCAATTTGGCAAAGGAATCATCATCTAAGGCGGCAATGTGCTGTTCTAATATTTCTACGAAGGTTGCTCTCGATCGCTATATTGAAGTTACCCCAGAGGTGCGTGGAGGGAAGCCGTGCATTGCGGGTAGGTGGATCACTTTTGCGGATGTGGCGATCGCTTATTTGCGGTTGGGGCAGTCCCTTGAGGAGACTAAAGCTAGTAACTAACTATCATAAACCTTGCTGCGATGAGCAATCAGTAGAATAAAGATTAATTTTAATTCCTCGTCAACTCGGTATAATACTCGATAATCACCAATCCTATAGCGATAGCGTCCTGCTAGATTTCCTCTCAAGGCTGTGATATTTGGATGATTGTAGGGATTTTTCTCTAAGTTTTCTAGGCATTTATTAATCTTTTTGATGTTTGCCAGAGAGGTTTTCTTGTAAAAGTTTTGCGCTCCGGTAGACAGTTGCACTTCATACATCTCTATTAAGATTTCTCCAATTTTGATAGCTGCCTGTGGGAATTTCTGCTTCTGCTTTTTCTAAGGAGTTGATTAATCCGGGAATTTTTAATAGTTCTTCGGTGGCTTCTTGGCTCTCCCGCTCTACAAGGTATGCCAAGAAATCTACAGCTACCTTAAGGCGTTCAGGAGATAAGCGATCGATATATTCTTGGATTTGATGGTGAATTTCTAGGGTTGTCATAGTTCTAAATTCTAGGATTTGAAAGTTTTTGTCAGCAAGATGGCGAATCTCGATCGGCTTCTATTCTCTAAATTATAATAATAGCAAAGTTAAGGAGGGGGGAAGATGGGGCAGGATGAGGTGTTGGCGTTGATTGAGCAGGCGGCGGCGGAGGGGTGGACAGAGTTGGATCTTTCTGGGAAGGGATTAAGGGAGATTCCGGCGGAAATTGGCAAGCTGACGCAGCTTGAAACCTTAATTTTGGGGAAGGCAGAGAAGTGGGAGTGGTTTGATAATAAACCCGTTCCAAAACTGGTAGCCAATGAGTTGACCAAACTACCGTCAGAAATAGCAATGTTGAAAAACCTAAAAAAACTTCACTTGAGTTCTAATCCTTTTAAGGAAATACCACAAGTTGTATTCCAACTTCGTCAGCTACGATCCCTTGCTTTGGTAAGCATCGATCTGCCAGAGATTCCAGAGTCTTTATCCAAGTTGGCAAATTTGAACAGACTTTACCTATCTAATAACCAAATAATCGAGATTCCAGAGTCTTTATCCAAGTTGACAAATTTGAATAGACTTTACCTATCTAATAACCAAATAATCGAGATTCCAGAGTCTTTATCCAAGTTGATAAATTTGAACAGACTTTACCTATCTGGCAACCAAATAATCAAGATTTCAGAATCTTTATCCAATCTAACAAATCTAACCAGACTTTACCTATCTAATAACCAAATAGCAGAGATTCCAGAATCTTTATCCAAGCTAACAAATCTAACCAGACTTTCTTTTTCTAATAACCAAATAGCAGAAATTCCAGAGTCTTTATTCAAGTTGACAAAACTTACTGAGCTTTATATTTCTAACAACAAAATAACTGGAATTTCAGAATCTCTGAATAACTTAACGAACCTGAAAGAATTTTACCTATCTGGCAACCAAATAATTGAAATGCCAGATGTGATTGCCAATTTAACAAAATTAACAGGACTTTACCTCTCAAATAATAAAATCACCCAGATTCCTGATGCGATCACCAAACTATCAAGTCTAATCACTCTTGACATTTCTTATAATCAAATAACAGAGATCCCTGATGCGATAGCTCAGTTATTCAATTTAACAACACTCGATCTTGATAGTAATCAAATAACAGAAATTCCTGATGTGATATCTCAGTTATCAAATTTAAGGAAGCTCGACCTTTATAACAACCTAATCAAAATACTTCCGCAATCCCTAACTAAATTGAATAATCTAACTAGGCTTTCCCTAACAAATAATCAAATCACGGAAATTCCAGAGTCTTTGAATAAGTTAACTAATCTGACTGAATTTTATATTTCCAACAACGAAATTACAGAGATTCCAGAAGCATTAACTAAATTAACTAATCTGATTAGACTTTCCCTCGCCAATAATCAAATCACGGAAATTCCAGAGTCTTTAAATAAATTAACTAATCTGGCTGAGTTTTATTTATATAATAACCAAATTACTACAATACCAAAGGAGATCACTAATTTAACTTCTCTTACTCACCTTCACCTCAGTTACAACCAAATTATCGAGATACCAGAGGAGATCGCTAATTTAACTTCTTTGACTGAGCTTGACCTCAATGGTAACCAAATTACTGAGATACCAGAAGCAATCGGCAATTTAACTTCTCTGACTGAACTTTACCTCAGTTATAACCAAATTACTGAGATACCAGAGGCAATCGGCAATTTAACTTCCCTGACTTCTTTTTACCTCAGGAGCAACGAAATAATAAAGATACCAGAGGCAATCAGCAATTTAACTTCTCTGACTTCTCTTTACCTGAGTGAAAACCAAATTACAGGGATACCTGATTTTCTTGAAAGTTTACCCAAGCTAGAAAAACTAGATTTACGCTGCAATCCTCTGCCAATTTCTCCAGAGATTTTGGGTTCAAGCCAAGAGCCGGGTTCTGTTGCTGATATTTTCAATTATCTAAACCTGCTACGAAGCGGTAATGTCCGTCCTCTCAACGAAGCCAAACTCTTACTGGTTGGGCAGGGCAGCGTCGGCAAAACCTCCCTCATCGAACGATTGATCCATAATAGGTACAACCCCAACCAACCCCAAACCGATGGATTGAACGTGGAACCTTGGCAAGTGCAGGTGAATAGCAAAGATGTCCGGCTGAACGTGTGGGATTTTGGGGGACAAGAAATTTACCATGCTACCCATCAATTTTTCCTTACCAAACGTAGCCTCTATTTATTAGTTTGCAACTGCCGCACCAGTGAAGAAGAAAACCGCATTGAATATTGGCTCAAACTCATTACCAGCTTCGGCGACGCATCCCCCGTGATCATCGTCGGCAACAAAAAAGACGAACAACCCTTCGATATCAACCGCAAAGCCCTCCGGGAAAAATATCCCAACATCCAAGCCATCATCGAAACTTCCTGCCAAGACAACCTCGGCATCGATGAACTCCGTAAAGCTATTTTTGGGCAAGTCGCTGGACTGAAAGAAGTTTATGATCTCTTGCCCCTGCCTTGGTTCGAGGTCAAAGAACACCTAGAAGCCATGACCCAAGACTTCATCAGCTATAGCACCTACCTGAATATCTGCATTCAAAAACAAATCTCCGAGGAACAAAACCAAGAACAACTCATCGACCTCCTCCACCGCCTCGGCTTAGTCCTCAACTTCCGGCAACATCCCCTATTGCAAAGCACCAAAGTCCTCAAACCCGATTGGGTCACAGAAGGCATCTATACTCTTCTCAGTGATGAAACCCTAAAAACCATCAAAAAAGGTATCTTCACCTATGCCGACCTTAACCACATTCTCGATCCCCAACGCTACCCCGAAGAGCGCCACAAATACCTGATTGAACTCATGAAAGAATTTGAGCTATGCTTTGCTCTAGATGGCTCCTCGAATCGCTTCCTGATCCCCGGGCTCTTGCCCAAGGATGAACCCGAAGACACCGAGCTAGAAGGCGAAACCCTAGAATTTCAATACCATTACCAAGTCCTACCCCCAAGCATCATCTCCCGCTTCATCGTCCTCACCCACGAAAAAATCCATAACCAAACCTACTGGCGCAGTGGCGTAATGCTAGAAGACAAGGAAGGCAAAGAAACTCTCAACATTGCCCGAATCAAAACCGACCCCGAAGACAAAAAAATCTTCATCACCATCAGTGGCAGAGAACAAACCCGCCGCTCTTTCCTAAAAACCATCCGGGATGTCTTCAAAAAAATCCACAATTCTTTTGCGAATCTAGAAATCACCGAATACGTCCCCGTCCCCAACCATCCCGACCACCCGCCCTTAGATTATCAAGAACTCCTCGGACTCGAAGACATGGGGGAAAGCGAGGTTAAAATTGGCAAACTAAAGCTAAAAATCAATCTCCGCCAACTCCTAGACGGCTACGAATCCTTGATCGATCGGCAAAAACATTTAGGTAATTACATTAAAGAACAGAACAATTATTATCAGTATGGAGATGGAGATAATTTTGTAGGCGATCAGGTTGGTCATGATAAGAGAAGATGAAGCTACCGAACTTTGAATCAGCATTTATTGATCGCAACAAATTGTGGAATTATAGCCTTAACCCAGACCACGATCGAGGTAAACACAAATCTAGATTGTTTGCGGCTATCCTAGGATTAAGCAGTAACGATGCAGAAATTTTGCAAGCTCTGATTTTAGAAGCAATTCTCAACTATGAAGCAACTCCCAGCTTATTAGATGAGTATGGTCAACGTTATACAGTCGATTTCCCAGTTACTCGGAACCAAAACACCGCCACCGTTCGGACTACTTGGATTATTCGCCCTACCGAAAACTTTCCCCGACTTACCAGTTGTTATATTTTGAGGTGATGCCCATGCTGACTCTAACCAAACTTAACCTTCTCGATATCGTTGCTCTCAAAGAACCCTTACCAGATCATCATTGCTACCGGGTCAAGTAGGCACGATCGTCGAACTCCTCGCCCCTGATGTCTATGAAGTAGATTTTAGCGACAATCACGGTCAAACCTACGCCATGCTTCCCCTCCACACCAGCCAACTCCTCAAACTCCACTACACTCCCACAAATTCCCTAACCTAAGAAATAACACTTATGGCTACAAACATTCATCAATACGGCTCTGGTGACAACATCGCAGGCGATAAAGTTATGGGTGACAAAATCGGCACTCAGATCAACAACAGCCAAAACCTCGCCCAAGCTGCCCAAGAAATTAAAGAACTCCTCGATCAACTCGATACAGAATACGATCGCACCACCCCCACCGGACAAGCCATGATCACCGCTAAAGTCGTAGAAGCCATCGACAAAAACCCCACCCTCAAAACCCGTGTTGTGAATGGACTTAAAGAAGGTGGTTTAACAGCCCTCGAAGTTGCGATCGATCATCCCGCCGGAAAAGTGATCGCCGCCACCGTCAAAGGTTTCACCGATGCTAAATAACATAGAACAGCAATTCTCATTACAGATGAACTAGAAAAGTGCTTCAAAAATGCTTTTTTGTTCAAGTTGCTCAACAATAGAATCAGGCTTCTAGCTTTTATCGATCGAGCAGTTTTGCCATCATGAGAATTGCTGTTAAGATAATTTCTGCTGACAATTTGGCTAAGTAAAATGTTAGAATTATAGAAAACCGTGCTAGAGATGACTAAGCATGGCTTTTTATCATGTCTAAATCATGGCTAAACGAGATCGAAGTCTGGTGACTTAGTAAAGTTACTGCGCAAAGTTAAAGTTTGGATGGGGCTTTAGAGCGAATTTTTTAGTAAATTAAAATCAATTTCTTTGGAAATCTATGACTATTAAGCCAACGATCGCTATTTCCCATCTGGGGTGTGAAAAAAACCGCATTGATACGGAACATATGCTGGGATTGCTAGTGGAGGCGGGCTATGGCGTGGATGCCAATGAAGATTTGGCGGATTATGTGATTGTGAATACCTGTAGTTTCATTGAGGCAGCCCGGCAGGAATCGGTGCGGACGTTGGTGGAGTTGGCGGAGGCAGACAAAAGATTGTGATCACTGGCTGTATGGCGCAGCATTTCCAAGAGCAATTGTTAGACGAAATCCCCGAAGCGGTGGCGGTGGTAGGCACGGGGGATTATCAGAAAATTGTGGAAGTGATCGAACGGGTGGAGCGGGGCGATCGCCGAGTTACCCAAATTACCCAAGAGCCTAGCTATATCGCCGATGAAACTATTCCCCGCTACCGGACAACTTCCGAGGGTGTGGCTTATTTACGCATCGCCGAGGGCTGTGATTATCGGTGTGCTTTTTGTATTATTCCCCATCTGCGGGGCAACCAGCGATCGAGAACCATCGAGTCAATTGTCACGGAAGCCCAACAATTAGCCGCCCAAGGTGTCCAAGAAATTATTTTAATTTCCCAAATAACAACCAATTATGGACTAGACTTGTATGGGGAGCCTAAATTAGCCGAACTAATCAGGGCTTTAGGTCGTGTGGATATTCCGTGGATTAGAATGCACTACGCCTACCCTACGGGTTTGACTCCAATAGTGATCACTGCAATTCGAGAAACTCCCAATATCCTCCCCTATCTAGACTTACCCTTGCAACACTCCCATCCTGATATGCTCCGGGCGATGAACCGTCCTTGGCATGGGAGAGTCAATGATAGAGTGATTGAACAAATTAAAGAAGCTATTCCTGAAGCGGTGATGCGCACCACATTTATTGTGGGATTTCCCGGAGAAATGGATGAACACTTCCAACATTTGTTACAATTCGTAAAGCGTCATGAATTTGACCATGCAGGCGTGTTTACTTTTTCCCGTGAAGAAGGAACTCCCGCCTACAATCTGCCCCACCAGATTCCGCAGGAAGTAATGGAACACAGGCGTGACACCCTGATGGCGGCTCAACAGCCGATCTCTTTCCGAAAAAATCAGAATTATGTGGGTAGGGTAGTGGATGTGCTAATTGAGCAGGAAAATCCAGACACCGGAGAACTGATCGGGCGATCGCCTAATTTTTCTCCAGAGGTAGATGGGTTAGTTTATGTGCAAGGGGAAGCTCACCTAGGCACAATCACTAGGGTAAAAATTACTGATGCTGATGTTTATGATCTCTACGGTCAGACAGTTCCCCACGAGTAAACCGTGAGTAGTTCACCGGTTAATCAATTTCACAAAACTAAACCAAATAAATTATGACCCTTTCATTTTCTAGCCTTGGGCTATCTGATGCGCTTGTTCAACAAGTAGAAGCTCTTGGTTTCTCTACACCAACCCACATTCAATCCCAAGCTATTCCCCAATTACTCTCTGGTCGGGATGTAGTCGGACAATCCCAGACTGGGACAGGTAAAACTGCGGCTTTTTCTCTGCCAATTCTGGAACAAATTGATATGGACAGCAAAGATGTCCAGGCTCTGATCCTGACTCCGACTAGGGAGTTGGCTCAACAGGTGACTCAAGCTATGAAGGACTTTAGCGGCATCAGCGATCGCCCCAGCAAAGATTTCCGCCGCTTGCAGATCCTCACGGTGTGTGGTGGGCAATCCATGGAGCGGCAAACTCGCCCTCTGCAAAAGGGTGTCCAGATCGTGGTGGGAACTCCGGGACGGGTCATTGATCTCCTCGATCGAGGCAATCTCAAACTAGATCATGTCCGGTTTGTCGTCTTGGATGAAGCCGATGAAATGCTGAGTATGGGTTTTATTGATGATGTCCAAAAAATCCTTGAAAGTTCTCCCCCATCCCGGCAAACTGCCTGCTTCAGCGCCACCATGCCCCGCCAAATCCGGGATCTCGTAAATAGATTCTTGAAATCTCCTGCCACCGTCACCGTGGATCAACCCAAGGCAGCCCCTACCAAAATTGAGCAACGGGTATACATGATCCCTAGGGGCTGGACTAAGAGCCGGGCTTTGCAACCTATCTTGGAATTAGAAGATCCAGAAGCAGCAATTATCTTCGTGCGGACGCGGGCTGCTGCTGCTGAACTCACCAGTCAACTCCAAGCGGCAGGGCACAGTGCCGATGAGTACCATGGAGATCTCAGCCAAGGACAACGGGAGCGCCTCCTCCACAGATTCCGTCAGCACCAAGTCCGGTGGGTTGTGGCTACGGATATTGCCGCCCGGGGCTTGGATGTGGATCACCTGACTCATGTTATTAACTATGACCTGCCTGATAGCGTGGAAACCTACATTCACCGGATCGGCAGGACTGGAAGAGCCGGAAAAACTGGGGTAGCCATCTCCCTGATTGGTTCGATGGAGCGCCGCAAGTTGCAGTTAATTGAACGTCGAGTCCGTCAAGGTATTGAAGTTGTCAAAATTCCGAGTCGATCGCAGATTGAGGCAAAGCGTCTAGCAAATCTCCAATCCCAACTCAAGGAAGCTCTAACTGGCGAGAGAATGGCTTCCTTCCTACCTATTGTCCGGGAATTGAGCGAAGAGTACGATCCCCACGCGATCGCGGCGGCGGCTCTGCAAATGTTCTACGACCAAACCCAACCTAGCTGGGGTAATAGCGATGAGCTAGATATTGCTGTCGATTCTCCCAAGCCCATGCTAAAGCGTCAAGGTCAATACGACGATCGCAATGATCGCAATGACCGCAATTATGACCGCAAGGATCGCTACGATCGAGAAGGCAAGGGCGATCGTCCTGAGGCTGGTCGGGCTGGGGGCAAACCCAGATTCCGGGGTCAAGAAATGGGGATGAAAACCCAAGGCTAGATTTCTCAGTTAATTCTAGATTTTAGATTTTAGATAAAGACATAGTTTTTCTATAAAACAAGGGGCTTAAGCCCCTTGCCTATCGTACACAAGCTAGAAAAGTGCTGCAAGTCTGGATGCTAAAGCTAGAAGACAACTAGGAAATCTTAGAGATTTTAGGCGGGATGTACAAGGGAAACCAAAATACATCCTGCTTTTTTTACTAGAGTTTATTTGCTAAAGTTTATTTAACATGAGTTCAGTTTAAGCAAAATCTCTGACCCTAAGCCTAGAGACGTTCCCTGAGCGGAAGGGAAGACTTCGGCTATAAATGAAGATATGTGATCGAAGATTTGTGGTGGGGTTGTGGCTACTTCGACAACGCTCAGCATAAATTCGACTAC
>JAAUUE010000162.1 GCA_012031635.1 Coleofasciculaceae cyanobacterium SM2_1_6
ACCTTAATTTGGTGTTGTTTAAGAAGTAGCGATCGCCTCCTCGCCCAGACTAACTGCTGGAGGATTTTTACTTGATTTAACTCTGCTAAAATTTGTAACATTTCCCGTTCAAAAAGTACCTGCGATCGATTAGTTTGCCGCCAATATAAAAGCAATCTCCCTGTACCAAAGCCCAAACTTGGGAATGGGAAACATAGCTCATGACTACTCCTAACATTAATAATAAAAATCCTGCATACACAAAAGGTATCCCCGGATCGGCTTTAATTTGTAACCCCGTACTGCCGATTACTTCTAATACTTTTAGCGTCACTCCATTAACCTCCGCTGCCATCCCCGCCCGCACTGTAGAAATAACTTTTCCATCGGTATCATAAATCAAAAAAGTTCCTTGCAAGTCCTTGGTAACTAGGGAAACTCCGGCACTTAAATCTGGTTTTGTCGGAATCCAAGTTCCCCAAATTCTGCCATTGGCTGCCCCTTGTAATAAGCCCATAGGTAACTGAAATACAGGGCTATTATTGATTTTGACTTTGACGGCAGCAATGCCCCAATCGGTTTGATAAAAAGTAATGCCTTTGTGGCGGAGGGGTTGATTTACATGGATACTTTGACGATCGATCTCTTTGCCTTCTAAATCCACTACCGATAAATCCGAATAAAACTGATCTACTCTGCCTGTGGGGGTGTAGTCAATCCAAAACCGATTGACTTTGATCCCCCAGTCGGTGGGAATTTGGGGACGCGCCAAAGCTCCGGCTTCGATAATATTTTTTACCTGAAAAGTATCCCCCTGAGCCACCATTTCCTGCGCCATGAATCCCGTTAAACTCCCCCATATCGCCCCTCCAAGGATCAACAGCATACTGGCATGAACGACGATCGGTCCAATTCTCCCAATAATTCCCTTACGAGCATAAAGCTGATCGCCTTCTCGAAATATTTTGTAGCGGTGTTTCTGAAGAACTTGTTCTAGGGAATTGAGGGAGCCTGTATCTAGTTCTGCACTGAGGGCGAGCTTGGTAAATTGTTTGGGATTTTGATAATATTTCCAGTTCCGAGCAGATTTCAAGGCGGGTAATTGCCGAGTAAAAGTACAGGCGGTGAGGCTACTGCCAAAGAGAATTAAAATTGCCAAGAACCACCAAGTACCATAAACATGATTTAATCCAGTTGCCAAAATCACCTGATAGGTCAAAAAACCAAAGAGGGCGGGCTTTTCTGGGTAGTTGCTTTGATAAAATTCGAGGGTCTGCCCCTGTTCAATCACCGTGCCGGAAATACTCAACAGAGCAATGAGGAGGAGGAGGGCGATCGCTAACCGGAGGTCTGCTAAAACTGGCAACATTTCCCGCCGCAACCAACGCTGGGGCCTCTGGGCTATTTCTTGGAAACTGGGCATAAATTCATTCCTAACTGTTCCTCTGAACTATTTCGAGGATATCTAACTTCTCTATTTTTATATTTTTCTCTATTTTAAGGTATTTTCATGACTTCCCCTAGGGACTTTTAAGACTTGAGCCCGGACTCACGCTAGAGCAATTTTGAGAGATGGATATTTACTGCACATTCCTAATTTGTGGAGGACAGGTAAGGGGGTTAAGCCCCTTTTTCTAAGAGGATGTCTGAGAAGCCGAGCTTAGAGGCACAAGGCTTTGCGCCCTTACCCAACTCCTGATTTGGATCAGCCATTTAGAGAATCAGGATTAATCTGTGCTGAAATTTTAGATACTTTTAAAACATCCTCTAAGGAAAAATGGGATATTTCTGAAACTAAAAAATGCTGTAAGCTGTTGAATCTCTGTCTAAATTGGAGGCAGTCTGCGTAAGTCCTACTGGTATTCCCTATGATAGAATCAGTGAAAAATCCAAATAAAATCTAAAAATCTAGAAATAAACATTCTTACAGGAGGAGTTATGAAAAAAGGTGATGCAGTGCGGGCGGTGCAGGAGAAATTAGCAAATAGCCTAGAAGCTCAGGCTAGTGATGCTAGATTTTCTGCTTATTTGTTTGAGACCAAGGGAGAAGTTTTGGATCTTAAGGGGGATTATGCTTTGGTGAAATTTGGACAAGTGCCGACCCCTAACGTTTGGCTGCGGGTTGATCAGCTAGAGGCGATCGCCTAGGCTCAACTCTGGGAAGAAACTTCTAGATTTTTCAGGTCTTTTTCTGGGCAGGAACTTCCAGTTTATTTTGGAGGAATCCCAGCCCTACCTCGGCGATCAGAGCAAGGCAAGCTACGGGAATTGCCCCCACTAGCAAAATAGAGTTGTCGTAGAGGGCAAACCCTAAGACAATAAAGCGCCCCAAGCCTCCAGCCCCAATGAAAGCTGCCAGAGTTGCACTGGAGATTACTTCCACCGTGGCAGTTTTGATCCCGGCAATAATTACAGGCAGAGCAAGGGGAACTTCTACCCGCCAGAGAACTTGGGTCGGAGTCATACCCATACCGATCGCTGCCTCCTTGATTTGGGGATTAATAGCCCGGAACCCAACATTGGTGTTAATTAAAATAGGGGGAATGGTAAGGAGGGTAAGGGCGATGGCTGCTGCTGAGAAATTTAAGCCTAGGTAGGGGATGGCGAGAAATAAAACCGCAATACTAGGGATGACCCGCAGGCTATTAAAACCATTCAGGAAAATATTGGCAGCGATGGACGATCGAGAACTCCACCAGCCCAAGGGTAACGCCAACAGTAAACTCACCCCTAGGGGGATAATCACCAAGAGCAAATGTTGCCCTAGGGCCGTAGTGAAGGCACTTGAGTTCTTGACTAGGTAAGTATAGGCTCCTCCAAGGATGATAGACATACTCTTGCGATCCCGTAGACCCTTGTAGGGTGGGCAATGCCACACCTTTTAATTTATTTAGCTTTTTTAGACTATTTAGCTAATTCCTGCTCGATCGCCGCAATCAATTCTGGAGCCTCTGGACTCATGGCACTACGGAACTGCTGCACTACTTCCCCCTGTTTACTGATCAGAAACTTTTCAAAATTCCATTTCACCTCACTTTGGGGAGTCTCTGTTAACCTAGCATAGAGGGGATGCTGCTCTGCACCTTTGGCATGGACTTTATCTAGCAACTCAAAAGTTACCCCATAATTTGTAGTACAAAAGGTCTGAATTTCCGCATTAGTTCCCGGTTCCTGCGCTCCAAAATCATTACAAGGCAGCCCTAAAACTACTAATCCTTGGTCTTTGTACTGCTGATGGAGTTTTTCTAAGCCGGGGTATTGGGGAGTGTAGCCACAGTAGGATGCAACATTCACAAGGAGCAGAACTTTTCCGGCGTAGTCAGCCAAAGATTGAGGGGAGCCATCCGCTTTGGAGATGGTGATATCTTGAATGCTAGTCATAGTTAGTGGTTATACTAGATGTGGTTATAGAGATAGGGGTGCAAGGCTTGCACCCAAAAGATTTAGGTTATTCAGGAAATTTACCAAGGCGGACTTCTTGACTGTAGGTGGTGACAGCTTGGGCGATCGACTCCCGGAGGTTGGTGTAGGCTTTGGCAAAGGGAGGCATCCGTTCTGTTAACCCCAAAAGATCGGCGGTGACTAAGACCTGACCATCACAATATTTCCCAGCCCCGATGCCAATGGTAGGAATTGTCAGCTTTTGGCTGATATCAAGGGCGAGTTCACTGGGGATATGTTCAAGGACAACGGCAAACACCCCGGCGGCTTCGAGGGCTAGAGCTTCCCGGAGAATTTGCTCCTGAGCAGCTTCGGTTTTACCCTGTTGCCGATAGCCCAACTGGTGAATTGATTGGGGAGTTAAGCCCAGATGCCCCATCACCGGAATCCCGATCGCTGTCAATCTGCTGATGGTTTCTACCATGGCTGGATGTCCGCCCTCCAGTTTCACCGCCGCCGCCCCGCCTTCCTTGAGAGCTAACCCCGCCGAATGGATCGCCTGAGAAATACTTTCTTGGTAGCTTAAAAAAGGCAGATCACAAACTACTAGAGCTTGTTTCACCCCCCGGACTACGGCTCGTGTATGGTGGAGAGTTTCTTCTAGGGTCAGGGGCAAAGTATTGGCATAACCAAGGGCGACCATGGCTAGGGAATCCCCCACAAGGACGATATCTACTCCAGCCTCATCAATAATTTGGGCGATCGCCCAATCCCAAGCTGTCAGAACCACGATCGGGCGTTGCTGTTGTTTCCACTGACGGAGGTGGTGGGTAGTAAATGCCATAGTAGAGTCACCTAAATTAATTTTGCCGATAGTCCATAGCCTCCAAGGTGGAACTTCCCTCAAGTCTGACCCTGAAAATATCCTTGAAGAAATTATCTTCAGCTAAATCTTAAGGCTGAGAATTAAGGATCACCTCTACGGCTATATCTTGATTCACAGAAATGCCCTGCTCATTTTCTGCTGGTTTAAAACTTAGCACAACACTAGAGCGGGAAGAAAGGATCGATCGCCTAGGTAATATCTGCCCCAAGCCAAAGGTCATTTCTCCTTCCCCTTGACTACTGAGCGATCGCAACTCCAACGTTGCTCCCGCAGGCAGGTCGGGAATACTCGGCAGGGTCACCGCTTGGGGTAGGGCTTCCTGCTCCACCAACACCATCAGCTCCAGCACATTATTTTGATTGCTGACCAGTTCATAAATGGCGCTCTGGGTTAACTGAATGCCATTCACATTCAAGTCTTCGGAAACCCGCCATCTGGCTCCTATCCCCACCGCCTCCTCTGGCAAAGGCGCATAAAACTGATCAAGGGAAGTAGAAAATTGCTCAAAAATTTCTTTAGCAGTGGGGTCTAGTTCAGGGGGTATATTGATTTGTGTACTTTTAGTTTGTCCCCGACTATTAACCACGATCGAGCCATTCAAACCAATTAAAGGAGTCAAAGAAGGGCGCAGAGCATTAATTTCTTCCCTAGGCGTTCCCGGTTCCGCAAGGATATCAACATTTTTGTAGGTAAAATCAAAATAAATATCTCCATTGGCATCTACTCGAGTAATGACCACTTCCATAGTTAACTTAGTAGTCGGCAGGGCAATACTCATACCCTCTTTGGCATCTAATTTCAGGGTCAAGGTACTAGTCTGGCGGCTATTAACTACAGGAGTAAAGCGGAGTTGAGTTTTTTCACCGGTGCCAGTGCTTAAGATTTCTATCCGGGGAATGGCGGGAGTGACAATGCTAGGAGTAACATTTTCAGGAGTAGTATTAGGAGTGACACTTTCAGGAAGGAGGCTGGGTTGGACGATCGAGGGGGTCTGGGCGATGGCGGGCAAGGTCAAAGCAGACTGACCGAGGGGAAACAATAGGGAACTACAGCTTAAAAATAGGGCTTTTTTAATAGAGTTCTGAATAGGGTTTTTCATGAAATTTCTGGTAGAGTTTTGAGTAATGTTGGCAACACAAGTTTGAGCAAGACTGTGATGATAAGAGTATTCAGTTAAGAGGATGTCTGAAAAGTCAGCATTTATTAAGCCTTGGCGACTGAAGTCGCAGCTACAGGAGTAAAACCTGCCTACGCAGATTAATAAGATCCTTGGATTTCGGTTAGTCCACGCAGGTAGTCACTGAGTCTCACCGAAGTGTGGTCACTAAGTTTCACCGAAGTATGAATTTTGTTCTTGTAGTTACGGTTACTCTTCGAGAAGCTGCTACGCATCTACAACCGCCCAGAACTTTTAAAACATCCTCTCAGAATATTCAAGAAGACTTTGAGATGAAGTTTCCCAACTCAGAGAATTTGATCCAAGGACTTTGTTTTAACTATACTAGTTGCCGGGACAGGGCTGAGATTGTAATTTTTGATCAAAACTCCTTAAAACCTCTTAAAAACTTATGAGTAAATCGTTGATTCCAGTTATTCTCGCTGGCGGTAAAGGAGAAAGGTTCTGGCCTTTGAGTCGGCGCGATCGCCCCAAGCAGTTTCTCTGTCTAGATGGCAGTGGCAAGAGCTTATTACAATCTACCGCCGATCGCCTGCTGGATATTGCTGGGGGTTGGGCAAATCTCTGGGTAGTCACGGCGGGGGATTTAGCGCCCGGAGTCCGGGAACAGTTACCCGAATTACCCCCAGAAAATCTGTTAGTCGAGCCTCTAGGTAGAGATACTGCCCCAGCAATTACCTGGACAACCTTGGAAATTAGCCAGCGCTACGGTGAATCTGCTATGGTGGGTTTTTTCCCTGCCGACCACTGGATTGGCCATCAAGCCGCCTATCAACAAACCCTAGAGGCAGCCTTGACTATGGCTGAGGCACAACAGGCGATCGCTACCCTAGGTATTACCCCTAGTTACCCTTCCACAGGTTATGGCTATATTGAGCAGGGCGACAGTTTGGGACAGTATGGAGACTTAACAGCCTACAAAGTGACCCGGTTTACCGAAAAGCCCGATAGTGCCACCGCCGCCGAATTTATTGCCACGGGGAAATTTAGCTGGAATAGTGGTATGTTCATTTTCCCCGCCGGAGTTGTCCTCGCCGAGTTGGCAATCCACGCCCCAGAAATTCTCACCCCCCTGCAAACTCAGGGAATTAGCTGCTATCCTCACCTCCCCAAGAAAAGTATTGATTATGCCTTGATGGAAAAAACCAATTTAGCCTACGTATTTCCGGCAGATTTTGGTTGGGATGACCTCGGCGACTGGAATGCCCTCGCCCGACTATTGCAGGGAGAGCAAGCAAACCTCGATCTTGCCCAGCACATTGCCCTCGATACCACCGGGGGGATTTTCTACACCAGTAACCAGCAGGAAGTTATTGCCACGATCGGGCTAGAAGATATTGTGGTGGTCAGAGATGGCAACGTGACTCTAATTGTCAAAAAAGACCGCACCCAAGAGATCAAGCAACTCCTAGAAAAAGTCCGCCAACACCCCGCCGCCGATGATTTACTATAACTATGACAACTGTGAATATTGTTTCTGCTTTTAGACCTCAAAAACCTGTTTAGCTGTCAGCTTTAGTTCGGGGAAAAGTAAAGACTTTATTTCCTGTTCACCGATAAACTCTGTAACTTCATAAAAACCAGAAACTAACAGTAAAATTGAGATTTTCTCTGCTTCTGGGTCAACAATCCAATATTCAGGAATTTCTCTAACAGCATATTCAGAACGTTTATAACGGTAGTCATCATCAGCGTTACTCGGACTCACAATTTCGATCGCTAGCAGAGGAGGATTTTCTAAAACGGCAGTGGACATTTTTCTAATCTCTTGACATTGCTCCGCCGACAAAATAACTAGATCAGGAATTCTTGATTTTCTTTTGGCAGTTCTTACTCCTACAGTCCCCGGCATCACTTTCCATTGCTGCTTAAGTTTACTGATTTCCTGTTCTAAAATCGTAAAGATAAAATGTAAAATCAAGGCATGAAAACCACTGGCAGCAGGCATAAGTTTTAACTCTCCATTAACCAGTTCATATTTATTATCAGTGCGATCGTTATAAACTAGATATTCTTCAAAAGAATAAGTTTTAGTAAGTAGTTGAACCATTTTTAATTTACTCTTGAAGTGATTCTAAGATGAGTTTAATGATTTCTAATGTATTAGCAGATTCTCAGTTAGATTCTAGCTTTTATCTTAAGATTATAGCCGATTGTATAATTCGGTCAAAAATACAAACCCTCTCAAAACAGAGTTCAACCACTATGGCTTAATCAAGGGATTTGGGGGCTGCACATTTTGATAGAATAAAACATCCCTGCCTAAAAAAGGGGGAAATATTCAATCCCAATTTACCTTTTACCTTTTACCTTTTACCTCCTTTACCTCCTTTACCTCCTATGCTAGCTGCTCTCCTCTACGGTCAAGAAGACCTCCGCCTTGAAAATGTCCCCGAACCTGTGCCTAGTGCCGGAGAAGTCGTGCTGAAAGTGACAACGGCGACTACCTGTGGCACGGATCTAAAAGTGTGGCGGCGGGGTGGTCATGCCAAAATGTTGCAGTTACCGACTTTGTTTGGTCACGAGGTGGCGGGGGAAATTGCGGCGATCGGCTCTGGGGTAGAAGGTTGGCAGGTGGGCGATCGAGTGGTTGCCAATAACTCTGCCCCTTGTATGCAATGCTTTTTTTGCCAGCGACGGGAATATTCCCTGTGCACAGATTTAAGTTTTAACAATGGCACTTTTGCCGAATATATCAAGATTCCTCCAGCGATCGTCCACCATAATTTACTGCCAATTCCCGATGATCTGCCCGATGCTTTGGCGGCAATGACTGAACCCCTTGCCTGTGTGTTACATGGGGTGGCGAGATCCAATCTTCAGGAAGGCGATCGAGTAGTTATTATCGGCGATGGGGCGATCGGGTTAATGTTTGTTGCAGCCATGAGCCTCACCGAGGGGGTCACACCGATTCTGTTTGGGGGCAATGATCAGCGTCTGGAAATTGGCAGGAAGCTAGGGGCAAAGGCAGCTTTTAACTATAAAGAGATTCAAGATGTGCCGGGGAAAGTTAAGGAACTAACCGGGGGCTGGGGGGCGGATATTGTGGTCGAGGCAACTGGAGTCCCGCAGGTATGGGAGCAGGCGATCGCCTGTGGTCGTCCCGGAGCCACTGTTAATCTCTTTGGGGGTTGTCCCAAAAATACAAAAATTAGTGTCAATACTGAAGAACTCCACTACAGCGAACTTACCCTCAAGGGAGTCTTTCATAACACCCCCCTCTACGTCCGTAATGCTCTGTCTCTCCTCCACAGTCGGTTACTGCCCTGGGAATTACTAATTAGCGATCGTCGCCCCTTGCGTGACCTAGAAGCAGTCTTCCAAGCCATGAAAAATCGTCAAGTAATCAAAGTTGCCATGGAGCCTTAATTCTGATTTGCCTAGCTATCTAAAAATTAAATCTAAAAATTAAATCTAAAAATTAACCGACCATTTTTAACCAGCCAAAGATCTGTGCCACGGTTAAGCCTAAATTGATTCCTTCCAGAGCCGGGGGAATTTCCTCACCTTCCATAAATATCGGCTGCCGATCGCCCAAAAAAATCAGCATACCCTCTTCATCGGGATCAATAAACCAAGCCAATTGACTACCATTTTCTAGACAATAGAGGAGATTACTAATGACTTTACTGGCGCTTTGTTCAGGCGAAAGAATCTCGATCACCCAGTCTGGAGCAATATTAAAACTATCAGGAACTTCGCCATCCTCTAGAAAGGGAATACTTTGCCACTGGAATACCGAAATATCCGGCACTAGCGATCGCTGATTCATGGTGCAACGCAGTTCTGTAAAAGCGTAGGCAATTTTTTCTGCTTCCGTAGCCTGATTTATGACATTAGAAAGTTTGCTTTGGAGGCGGCTGTGTCTTCCTTTGGGCATGGGTTTTTGGATTATTTCTCCTTGGATATATTCACTAGCTGGTTTGGTTTCTGGGAGTTGGAGAAACTCTGCTAGGGTAATCGCTTTGGTGGGTGTGGATAGCATAGGTGTGAGAGCAATTAGGTAATTATTGTGGTCAAAAAATAAAATTCAAAATAAAATAGTGATGCTTTCAAGATAATCTCAAAAACACCAACTAGCCAACATGATTTTATTAGACCTCTTGCTGTGAATAAGGTAAAAAGCCCTCCATCCC
>JAAUUE010000004.1 GCA_012031635.1 Coleofasciculaceae cyanobacterium SM2_1_6
GGTGGTGGCGAGTACAATTCCCCACGCGATCGGGGCGGCGCTGGCGGCAAAAAAACTAGGCAAAGATCAAGTAATTGTGGCGGTGTTTGGGGATGGAGCCACCGAGGAGGGAGTTTATCATGAAAGTCTGAACTTTGCCCAGCTACACCAACTCCCCGTGATTTTTATCTGTGAAAATAACGGCTTTGCTGTCCACTCTCGCCTCCACGCCCGCCAGTCTTACCAAATTATTGAGCAAGCCAAACTCTACGGTCTGCCTGTAACCGAGTGTCAAGAAGGCTACGATCTGCTGAAAGTTTATCAAACCTTTGCCGATGTTTTAGGGAAATTCCAAGCCCAACGCACACCTCAATTCCTAGAAATTCAAACCTACCGCTACCATGAGCATGTGGGACCTGGGGAAGATTTTGAGGCGGGGTATCGCTCTCGTGCAGAGTTGGAGGAGTGGCGATCGCAAGACCCTCTGATCCTCAACACGGAACTGGTAGAAAAATTCCAACCCCAAATTACCGCAGAGATTGCCGCCGCCGTAGACTTTGCAGAAAACAGCCCCAATCCCGGTGTAGAAGAGCTACTGGCACATGTGATTTAGACAGTAAACAGTGAACAGTGAACAGTAAACAGTGAACAGTGAACAGTGAACAGAAAGATTTGATAACTGATAACTGATAACTGGTAACTGATAACTGGTAACTGATAACTGATAACTGATAACTGATAACTGGTAACTGAATTATGATTGCTGCGATCGAACCCAAAATAGGCAACGAAATTATTTCCTACCGGGAAGCTCTCTACCGGACTATGCACAATGCCCTAGCGGAGCATCCCCACACGATGATTTTTGGGCAGGGAGTAGATGACCACAAGGGAACCTTTGGCACGACTTTAGGCTTGGCGGAGAAATTTGGAGCCGATCGAGTCTTTGATACTCCCTTGGCCGAAGAAGCGATAACCGGGATTGCCCTGGGGGCGGCTTTGAATGGCATTTATCCAATTAATACCCACATTCGATCGGACTTTGCCCTGCTAGCCATGAACCAGATTATTAACCTTGCGGCTAAATATAAATACATGTTTGGGGGTAGGTTTGAGGTTCCCCTGTTGATTCGGATGGTGGTGGGGCGGAGTTGGGGGCAGGGGGCGCAACATTCCCAGAGTCTGCAATCGTTGTTTGCCCACATTCCCGGTTTAACGGTGATCATGCCCGCCAGTTCCCAATCAATCATGGAAACCTATCCCTACGTAATTGGGAAATATAACGCTCCGGTTTTGTCTTTGGAACACCGCTTAATGTACGATCTACAATTCAAAGTCACCCCGATCGCTGCCACAGAACAATCACCTTTGACGGCAAAGTTACTCAGAACCGGGAAAGACGTGACGATCGTAGCAACTTCAATTATGGTATTAGAAGCACTGCGGGCAGCAGAACATTTAGCACGGGTGAGCCATATTCACTGCGAGGTGATTGACCTCAACTGCGTCTCCCACATTGACACCACCATGATTATTAGTAGTGTCAAAAAAACTGGCAAACTCCTAGTGGCAGATACCAGTTGGCAAGCCTACGGCGTGTGTGCAGAAATTTGTCGGATTATCTGTGAACAAGCTCCTGCTGCCCTGAAAGCCCCAGTAGTAACCATGGGAATGCAACCCGCCCCCTGCCCCACAGCCAAAGCTCTAGAGGATTTGTACTACCCCAATCTACAGACTCTGAGTGATGCGATCGCCAAACTCGCCACCGGCAAACCAGAACACGGCATCCCCCTCCCCGATGAACAATCCATGGCGGATGTTTATAAGAAATTTAAGGGACCGTTTTAATCAGTGAACAGTAAACAGTAAACAGTAAACAGTAAAATCTGATAATTGGTAATTTGATAAATCCTACAGCAAGCCTGCCTAACTGATAACTGATAACTGATAACTGATAACTGATAACTGATAACTGATAACTGATAACTGATAACTGATAACTGATAACTGATAACTGATAACTGATATGAAAATTCTAATTACTGGCCTTACAGGCATGGTGGGCAGCCACTTGGCAGAATATATTTTAGCTAGCCATCCGGGAGTAGAAGTGCATGGCTTGGTGCGGTGGCGGAGTCCCCTTGATAATATTCGGCAAATTCTGCCCCAAATTCATCTCCATTATGCAGAATTACGTGATTTAAATTCCTTAATTGTTTTACTAAATAAAGTTAAGCCAGAGAAGATTTTTCACCTTGCGGCTCAATCTTTTGTCACCACCAGTTTTGATGCTCCGGCGGATACTTTGCACACCAATGTAATTGGCACAACGAATTTATTAGATGCGGTGAGAATTACAGGAATTGACCCCATGATTCACATCTGTAGTTCTTCAGAAGTTTATGGACAAGTGACGGCTGAAGAGTTGCCAATTAAGGAAAATAATCCCTTCCGTCCTGCTAGTCCCTACGCTGTTTCTAAGACCGGGGAAGATATGATTTCTCTGCAATATTTTCTTTCCTATGGGATTAAAACTATTCGGACTAGAATGTTTACCCACACTGGATCTCGGCGAGGAGATGGCTTTGCGGAAAGCGCTTTTGCTAAACAAATTGCAGAAATTGAAGCCGGGATTAGAAATAATCCTGTTAAGGTAGGAAATCTGGATAGTGTGCGGACTTTTGCTGATGTGCGAGATGCGGTAAAAGCCTACTGGTTACTGTTAGAAAAGTGTACTCCCGGTGAAGTTTATAATATTGGGGGAAATCGCACGATGACGATCGGCGATATGTTGGAAATGATGAAAGGGATGGCAAGCTGTAAAATCGAGCATGAAGTTGATCCATCTCTGCTCAGACCTTCCGATGTCACCCTGCAAATTCCTGATATTTCCAAGTTCCAAAATGCTACAGGTTGGCAACCAGAAATTCCTGTAGAACAAACTTTTCAAGACTTATTAGATTATCAGCGCAACAGAATTAAAAAATAGAATTAATAAAGAGAGGTAGGAAGTGATTATTTCTCGGACTCCATTTCGGATTTCCTTCTTTGGTGGCGGGACTGATTATCCTGATTGGTATCTTAAGGAAGGGGGAGCAGTACTATCAACTACGATCGACAAATATTGCTATTTAACTTGTCGGCATTTACCACCTTTTTTTGCCGATAAACATCGAATTGTCTGGTCTCATATTGAAACGGTTTCTAGTATTTCAGCGATTCTCCATCCAGCAGCGCGGGAAGGTTTGAAATTTCTGGGTTTTGATGACAGTATGGGCTTAGAAATTCATCATCAGGGAGATTTACCCGCCCGGACGGGGATGGGTTCGAGTTCGGCTTTTGCCGTGGGGCTGATTAAGGCGATGACGGCTCTGCGGGGACGGATGATTGGTAAGCATGAGTTGGCGTTGTTAGCGATCGAGCTAGAGCAGCAGGTGCTAAAGGAATGTGTTGGTTCCCAAGATCAAGTAGCTGCCGCCTACGGAGGACTGAACCTGATCTATTTTCTGCCCAGTGGAGATATTCGGGTAGAGCCAGTGACGATTCCTAAAGCCAGAATTGAGGAATTAGATAAATCTTTGATGATGTTTTATACCGGAACTACTCGGTTTGCCTCAGAAATTGCGGCTAAAGTTGTGGCAAATATGGGTT
The DNA here is from genome assembly GCA_012031635.1 of Coleofasciculaceae cyanobacterium SM2_1_6. Taxonomy (GTDB): domain Bacteria; phylum Cyanobacteriota; class Cyanobacteriia; order Cyanobacteriales; family JAAUUE01; genus JAAUUE01. The sequence continues at coordinate 3,631 of JAAUUE010000004.1, forward strand.
CAAAACAACAACAGTTACGCCAGATGCGGAGTATGGTCGATCGAGCCGTAGAAATTCTCAATAGTGATACTGATCTAAATGCTTTTGGAGAATTATTACACCAATCTTGGCTCCTGAAGCGGGAATTAAGCTCGGCAATCAGCAATTCTGTAGTAGATGGGATTTATCGTACAGCTATGGAGAGTGGGGCGATCGGCGGTAAGCTCCTCGGCGCTGGAGATGCCGGATTTATGATCTTTTTCGTGCCTCCAGAAAAACAAGCAGGGGTAAAGCAAGCGCTCGCTCAATACCTAAGAGTTCCCTTTAGTTTTGAAACCGAAGGCAGCACCATCATCCACTACGATGAATAATTAATCCCAGATAAATTACTCTAGATAAACTGTCTTATCTCAGCATGGGACTTGGAAAGCGATCGCTCACAACTCGCATTTATAGAATTTCCTCTGATAAAAATTGACCCTTGACCCGCTCGTATTCATCTTCTAGAAGCCATTCTTGTGCTGCCTGATAATTGGCATGAGAGACTACGAGTTTATAATCAGAGGCGGGGTTAAAAATACTGCAAGTTCCATCTCGATCGCCAACTAGCATCAGAATTTTGGGTGGAAAAAGAATTGGATCAACCCATATTTCTAAAAATTTCCATGTTTTAGCTTGTTCTGCGAGGGCTGGTGCGGGGGATAACATGATACTCACCTGTAGTTTTGACAATTTTGATCTCACCGTAATAAAGTGGAGTTTGGCTCCCATCTATTCTAATGATGTAACCGATCGCTTCTGGAAAGTAGAGTCCGTATCGTTCGTAATGATCATTTTCATCATCTACACCAGTTCTTTCTCCACCTGCAATTATAGCCTGTGTGACTTGTTCTAAGGTTTCACGATCGTTAAAGACATGCGCTCTACCTTCTCTCCGTAGTAATTTTTGAACTTGTGCTGTATTGGGCAAATGGCGATCAATAAGACTTGGACGAGGATCGGGGATAATATATCGGTCTATGCTCAATTAGCTGATTCCTTTTTCCTTGAAGGTCTACTAGGAATTGTACTTTTTAAGATGTTGAATTTTGCAACCACTGGAGAATCGTTACCACCAAATCGGTTTCAATAGCTAGGAATTGGAGCGATCGCCTCATCAAGAATTAACCAGAGTTGATGTTTTTCCCCTAGGTTGAGCGCGTTAACCGACTCAATAGCAGTATCTAGTGCTTGGGTCATAATTCCCACCTCTAAATTTTTAACTTGTTACCATTTTACTCAGATATTAACTGTTTAACGTCATCCAAAGAAAGACCTAAAGATTGTGCTATCTACTCGGCAGTGAGTCCCAATTGCGCTAGGTTGGCAACTACTTCTAGTTTTGCTTTTTTCCGTACATTTTCTAAAGCATTAAGACTTTCTTCTCCAACTCGATCGGGTTCTGTTTGAACATTATCTAAATCCATTGGTTGAGGACTATTAGGGCAAAGATTGATGCTTTCTACTCGATTATCATGAACTAGAAATGCAGAGTTGGTTATAATATTTCGCTCTATTGTTGCCCGGAAGTTTGATTTATTAAGAGTTTCCTGCAACACTTCTGAAAGCCTCTGCCATAGAGCATAAGCCTCATCCTTCACATGACCTTCAGTACAGTTATATTCCTTAGCAATCTGTGCATATTTCTGATTCTCAAAAACTCCCCGAAGAATTGACATTTGCAAGCTATCGAGATGCTGTCCTGTCTGACTAAATAAGAGATCATCCACGTATTTCAGCACTTCTTGCCAACTCATAACTAAATTTGCATGATTTTCCGTCATCTTCCCACACTTTCCGCCCAACGTAAATACTCTTTACAAAACTACCGACCACATCCGCCTTATCCCGACTTTTAATTTTTAGATTTTACTGAGAAGCTAAAAATAATTCAACCCAAAAGTTCGTTATCTTAGACTATCTTAGGAGAGATATATATGAATTTGACTGGACAGGTAAGCCTTAATTCCGAGCAGGAAAGGGAGATCAAGAGACGAGTTGAGGCTGAACGTAATAAACCTTTGATAGTTATTGTAATGGGGCAAACTGGAGTTGGTAAATCATCTCTTATCAACGCACTTTTTGGCACAAAGCTAAAAACTAATGACGTTCAGCCTGAAACTAAATTCCCTGAAAAGCACATTGAAAGAGAATCTGATGGTTATGAATTATGGTTCTGGGATATGCCCGGTATCGGTGAATCATCTTCGGCTGACGCAGGTTACTTGCATGATTATCGCCAAAAAATTTTAGAAGCAGATGTGGCACTCTGGTTATGCCATGCAGACAGTCGCTCAGTAACATTTGATGTTGAGGCAATCCAAAAAAATCTTGCCGACTTAACAGATGGTGAACAATCAATTATTTTGAGCAAGCTCACGTTTGTACTCAGTAAGTCTGATTTGATTACTCCTGAACCTTGGATTCTTTATAAAACAAAAAATGAGGTGATATTTGAAACTGCGGAAGTAACAGAAAAGCTGCTTGATGCAAAAGCTACTTACTTTCGAGAAGCTCTCATTGCACCACATGGCAACAAGTTTGTATCAAGAACATTTCATGATGGAACATTCCAAATTCGTTCAGGCAATTTGACTTTTGACAAAAATTTTGCTTACTATTCTGGCGCTATGTCTCTTCCTACACTTCGTCAACTCAAGCAAGATTACCCAAATCAATCTAGCGTGTTTACTCGTTTGTACCAAAACTCTGAAGTTGTTTACTGCTCTTCACGTTTTAGATACAACTTGTCGAAACTGATGCAGATCATTGTAGATAAAATTGGTGGTGGAGTTAGTGTAAGGTTTAGAAATTTTGTATCGAAAAGTGCTATGAACCGAGTCTTATGGAGTAAAGCACAGACATTCTCAAATTTGGTAGTATTTGATTCGGTGAAAAATGAGATTGTTTTTGATCTCTCTAATGTTAAGTAGATTAAATATTGCTGGCACGATAAAAACTTTGGAGGAAATTCAATGGCAGACAAAGAAGAAATTCTACGCCGCGTGACACGAAGAATAGAGCAAGATGATGAGTTTGCTGCCAATGTAGGGGCGGCTTTGGATGCTGAAGATGATGCTTGGCTTTTTTCACTTATTCTAGATGTGATTGGGGTAATTATTGAAATTGGCTCAAGTATTTGGGATTGGGTTAAACGTCAATTTAGCTGATGACTTTTGATATTCATTTCTAGAACAATTTAGGCAATAAAACCTATGGCAAGAAAAGCGTTTAGTGTTACAAATACTTGGAGTAGCTACATTACCATTAAAAGCGTTGCAACAGGAAAGACATATGATGTTTCTTATGATAGCAAAATTGGTGCTCAATCTGGTGATACAGTGACAATTATAATCGATGATAGTAGTGACAAATGGAAGACTATTATCAATGAGCGTACAGGCGATGCGGCAACCATAAATAGAGTTTCGTAAAAGATAGTTCTATTCTAGATTATTCCAGTTTCATATTCCGCCAAGATCACTGTGATACCTCATTGCAGTGATGTTTTTGTTTTAAGAATAGTTGGTTTTAATAAGGCGATCGCTCTTTGATTTATTCTTTGAAAGGCGATCGCTGTTTGTAGGGATTATGAGTTTAGTGCGGGGATGGAGCGATTGTTATTTAATAAACCTCATCATAACTTCCAATATCAATTAACAAATCAGCAATCAAATCATCAACACTTCCCCTTTTTGCAGTCCCGTCTTTAAATGACTGCATCACTTCCTCAGCATTAGCCAAAATTTCAGAACGCCTACTCTCAATGCGCCGCTTACGGATTAACTCAAATAAATAATCCTGATCTTCTATAGACAAACTTTCAATAGAATCAATAATCTCTTGAAAAATCATCTTATAACCTCTCTGGTCTTAATCAAATCAATTAATATTTCAATAAGCATTCCTCTGGTCTCCTCCTCGTCAAGGAATACTTGCATATTCAACTTCTCAAGTATAATTACATTCTGATTCAATAGCATCAAATAACTCTAGGCGATCGCTGTTTGTGGGGATTGGATAGGCGATCGAGGGTAATCTCCTCGGAGTAGGGGATGCTGGATTCACGGGAGCGAGTTCAAAGATTCTACTTAGATGAGCTAGAGTCAAAGACTGTGGTGCAAAAGGTGATTGAATGGGAAAATAACTCTTCTGGAGAGGATTGACCTTAAACCTAATTAAATTATTAGATAGCTATTTAATATGACCCACTCTACTGATATTAAAACCCTTGCCCAATGGATGGCAGCAGACTTTAGCAACCAAGCCCAAGCCTTTGAGAACCCTCCCCTTTATGCCCATATCCGGGTGTGTATGCGTCCCCTGCCCAAGACTTTTTTAGGTGGTTACAGCTTTTTGGTGGAGCAAGCCTACGATTACAATCTTCATCAGCCATACCGAATTCGAGTTTTGCATCTTGTTTTAAATGCTGGAAATATTGAAATTGAAAATTACGTAATTAGAGAAGAAAAAGAATTTTATGGGGCATCCCGCAATCTCCAAAAGCTCCAAACCCTGCGACCAGAGCAATTAGAAAAACTTCCCGGTTGCAATATGATCGTGGAGTGGACAGGGCATAGTTTTCGGGGGAATGTGGAGCCGGGGAAGGCGTGTAAAGTATTCCGCAAGGGACAAGATACCTACCTAGATAGCAGTTTTGAGATTGATCAATATCATTTACGAGTATCGATCGAGGACGTAATCCAGAAACCGATGAAATGGTGTGGGGGTCGATCGCCGGAGCCTTTGAATTTGTGCGTTGGGCTAGCTTTGCTGAAGAAATTATTGATGATTAGTAGCAGAATATCTGGCTAACTACATTTCGCAATCAACAAAGCTCAATACTTGAATTATTAATATTTGGGAGAATGACTGTCACCTTAACCGTCAAAGATTTTTATGATCGATATCTCCATACTAATCAACCTTGGTCGGGAGTGTTTTTTGTTTCGGGAATCCTCTGGTTAGATGCAGTAGAAGCACGACTTTATAGCTGGCAGGATGATCGGTCTATTCCTTTCTCTGACCCGGAAGCCTGCGCCATATTACGATCGCATTTCCCCACAGACTATCTAGGAGGTGTATTATTGCAAACTAGGGTACAGCAAGATATTAAAGGTCTAGAGTTCGATCGAGTCTATTGGGTAATTTGTGGCGAGATTGACCATGACCCGCCATCAAAATGGGGAGAGAAAATCACGATTCGTCCCGTCCCAGAGGAGTACGATGATGCAAGGTAAATCAGAACTAATTTGTGATAGGATGCAAACAACTTTTTTCATATTCTTCACCCTAGATTTTCCCCTATTCCTATGGACTTAAAGCCCCTCATTCGTGAAATTGATGATTTTCCCATTCCCGGTATTAGCTTCAAAGATATTACTACCCTCCTCAAAGATCCTCAAGGGATGACTGCGGCGATCGACCAACTAGCCGAAAAGCTCAGTGAAGCTCAGGTAAATCCTGATTATATTGTGGGGGTAGAATCTAGGGGTTTTATTTTTGGGGCAACCTTGGCTTATAAGCTGGGATTGGGGTTTGTGCTGGTCAGGAAACCGAAGAAACTCCCGGCGGCAGTCTATGCAGTGGATTATGCGCTGGAGTACGGGAGCGATCGTCTAGAGATTCACCAAGATGCCCTCCCTCCCGGTAGCCGAGCCGTAATTATTGACGACCTCTTAGCCACAGGCGGTACTGCTGCTGCCACAGGGGAGCTAATCCAAAAAACTGGGGCGGTGTTAGCTGGTTTTGGCTTTATTATCGAGCTATTAGATTTACCCGGCAGGAAGCGCTTACCAGAGGTTCCCATAATTAGCTTAGTTCAATACAGTTAGCCGTGAACAGTGAACAGTTATAGCAGTTCTCAATCTAATAAGATACCGTCAATGGTAGGGGCGCAAGGCTTTGCGTCCTCAAAGAGTACCGCAGTAAAATGAGAGTTGCTATAGTTAGGAGATAAGACTATGTAACTATTTTTTTTCTTAGCCGCCACAACTAGATGCTCGAAACAGCCCGCCAATTTCTCCAACAGATTGATAATTTCCCTATTTCTCCCCAGCTAGAAGAGATTATCAACAATAGCACTCATGCTCTGTTTATCCTTCATGATCAACTGAATTTAGCAGTTTTTCCCCCAGAGGTGCTGGCGCAAAAGCCGTTACTCATTTTTGTGGAATCTCAACACTATGCGATCGCCCTTCCCCATCACAAACAAAAACTGGTCTATATCCTCAGCGCCCAACGCCACTTTGCGATCGCCTGTCATCAGCAAGGATTCCCTGTTCTCAATCTCTTTACCACAGGTTCCCATGCTACAGGCTTGGCTGACTTTTTACAGCAACATCCCCACATTCAGCTTAGCTATATGCAACCATCGGAATGGGACACCCGATCGCAGATGGCAGACTTAGCCGATCGTTATCTGGGGAGAGTTACAGCGATCGCTAATCAATTTTTTGTTGCTGATGTTGCTCAGTTCAAATCCAAAATCAAAAAAGGCTACCGTCTAGAAACTTTTTATCGAGAACTTCGCAAGCAGACTGGCTATCTGATGGAGGGCAAGCAACCCCTTGGTGGGAAATGGAACTATGACAAAGAAAACCGGAAATCTTTACCAAAGAATGTCAGTATTCCTCCCATTCCTGCCATTGCCCCCGATGCAATTACCCAAGAAGTAATCGATCTAGTAAATACTTACTTACCCCAAAATTTTGGCTCCCTAGAACAATTTAATTATGCTGTCACCCGCGATCGATCCTTAGAACTAGCTGAAGATTTCATCACCAACCGTCTAGGCAATTTTGGAGCCTACGAGGATGCGATTAAAACTGGAGAACCTTTTCTATTCCATTCTGTGCTGTCAATTTATCTCAACAATGGCTTACTCTTGCCCCAAGAACTCTGTGAAATGGCGATCGCAGCCTATCAACAAAATCTTGTCCCCTTAAACTCCGTCGAAGGTTTTGTGAGGCAGATTTTAGGGTGGCGGGAATATATTCGGGTTTATTATGAAGCGCAAATGCCCACCGTTCGTCATGCCAATTACTTTCAATTCCATCTAGATTTACCCCAATTATATTGGAATGCCCAAACAGACTTGTATTGTCTCCATGATGCCGTTAATAATGTAATTAAATACGGTTATTCCCATCATATTCAGCGCTTAATGGTATTGAGCAATTTTAGCAATTTAACTAATACCAACCCCTTGCAACTTAATCACTGGTTTTATTTAGCCTACGTCGATGCCTACGAATGGGTGGAATTGCCGAATGTATTGGGAATGGCGACCTTTGCCGATGGGGGGATTCTCGCTTCTAAGCCCTACGTATCGGGGGGAAACTACATCAATAAAATGAGTAACTGCTGCGCTCAATGCCGCTATGATGTCAAAGCTAAAATTGGTGAAGAGGCTTGTCCTTTTAATTATTTATACTGGCATTTTGTCGATCGCCACCGGGATAGCTTTACCGAAAATGGTCGAGTATCATTAATGGTAAATGTCTATGATCAAAAATCAGTCGCAGAACAACAGGCAATTCGAGATACTGCCGATCGTTTTATTAATGCCTTACCAAGGCAGGCTGACAAGCAGTTAAATAACTAACTATCGACTGATAAATTTTCATTGATTTCCCCAAGTAACTAATATACTGATAACTGTTTACTGATAACTGATAACTGTTTACTGATAACTGTTCACTGTTTACTGATAACTGCTCACTGAATATCATGATAGAAAGCTCCTCAGATCAACGTAAATTTAGTTTTGAGGCTCTGGTTGCTAAGGCTAGGGCGATCGTCACTAGTGAGACTTTTCTTTATATTGTCAAGCGGACTCTCCAAGCTTTGCTAACGTTGCTGTTGGCTTCGGCGTTGAGTTTTACCATCATGCAGCTATCGCCGGGCAACTATCTGGATAACCTGCGTCAAGACCCGAAGATTTCTCCAGAGCGTATTGATGAACTAAGTAAACAGTTTGGCTTAGACCAGCCCACCTATGTCCAATATTTTTTCTGGTTGGGAGGGATTATTACAAGGGGAGATTTTGGGACGAGTTTTGTGTATTTTCGTCCCGTGGCTTCTCTGCTGTGGGAGCGGGTTCCCGCTACTTTGTTGTTAGCGATCGCTCCATCCTCATCACTTGGGCGGTGGCGCTTCCCTTGGGAGTTATTGCCGCAGTAAATCAAAATAAATGGGGCGATCGCCTCCTGCAAATTTTCAGCTACACCGGACAGGGATTCCCTAGTCTAATTACAGCCCTCGCCCTCCTGATTTTTGCCCAAAATACCTCGCCCCTGTTTCCCGTCGGCGGCATGACCAGTATTAATCATCAAGATATGACTTGGTTAGGGAAAATCCTCGATATTGGCTGGCATATGATCTTGCCCACGATCGCCCTGAGTATTACTAGTTTTGCCGGGTTGCAGCGTCTGACTAGGGGCAGTTTATTAGATGTCTTGCGCCAAGATTATATTCAAACTGCCAGAGCCAAGGGATTATCAGAAAATAAGGTAATTTATGTCCATGCATTGCGAAATGCCATTAACCCGTTGGTGACTCTATTGGGTTTTGAATTTGCTAGTCTATTAGGAGGAGCCTTTATTACCGAGACTTTTTTCAACTGGCCGGGTTTAGGGAGGTTGATTTTCCAAGCGGTGACTGCCAAGGATATTTATTTAGTGATGGCAAGTTTAATTATGGGGGCAGTGATGTTAATTGTCGGTAATCTCATTTCAGACTTACTATTAAAATTTATCGATCCAAGAATCAAACTTGAAAACCTCCAATAACCCCAAAAATAGCCCTTGAACATCTGCCTAAATTCTCCTTTTCCGTAATACATAATAAACCCATGACCCGACATCAAACCCCAGAACCTTGGGAAACTTCTGAAAAGCAACTCCAGCTATTTATCCATCTCGTGCCGATTATTGGCTTTTTTCCTTCCCTGTGGACTTTGTACCGTCGTCAGGGCAGCCGGGAACAACAGGAAGTTAGTCGGCAGTCTGTCACCCTAGCTTTGCTATGGGTAATCGCCTATAGTTTGTTATCTTCGTCTTGGGATACACCGCAATTGTGGACTTTGCGTTTATTATTGATCAATGGTCTGCTGACCTCTGGCTATTTTGGGGTAAGTATTTGGATGATGTTTCGAGTTCGTCAGGGTAAGTCCCCACGGCTGCCGGGAATTCGATCGATCTCTGAAGGCATAGTTAGAAAGCATCTTTTCTGAGCTTGACCAAAAAAATATGTTTCAAGATTTCTACCAGAGATTATTCCCAGAAACTATTCCCCCAAAATATTCAACACAAAAATATTCAACAACTGTGGTGTGAGAGTGAGCCTGTGCCTACAAAAAAAGTCCGGGGTAACAAGACCCAACCCCCTCTAAAGAAAAAAGTTAAGAAACGTAAAGGTAACTGGATTTGGCTCTGGCTGCTGTTTATTGGCGTGTCTCTGCTTTCGGCGGCGGCGGGGGGACTATTAGCAGTGTCTTTGTCTACTACTCCGCTGCAACAGGTACAACTCACCCCAGAGGAACAGGCAGCTTTTGGGGGGGATAGCATCACCCGCAGTACATTTAACTTGCCAGAACTAACCCGTCCTGTGAATATTTTGGTGCTGGGAGCCAAGGTGACAGATGTAGATTTGGGACAGCCAAACGAATTTGGGAGAGCGCACCAGTTGGTTAATTCCTTTAGGGGACTGACAGACACAATGATGTTGATGCGGTTTGATCCCCAGACAAAACGAGTGGCAGTGTTATCCATTCCCAGAGATACACGGGTTTATCTTGGTGCTAGGGGGGAGTCTAAGATTAATGAAGCAAATGATTTGGGGGGGAGCCGCCGGGGCTGCTAGGGCAACGAGTAATCTTTTGGGGGGGAGTTGCGATCGATCGCTACGTCCGGGTGAATGTCCAAGGAGTAGAAAAACTCCTAGATGCCTTGGGGGGAGTGACTATCTTTGTGCCGAAAGATATGCAGTACCAAGATGATACCCAAGGTTTGTATATTAGTCTTAAGCAGGGGAAACAACATCTGAACGGCAAACAGGCTCTAGGATTCCTCCGGTTCCGCTACGATGAAAATGGGGATATCGGCAGGGTGCAACGCCAACAATGATGCTCCGAGCGTTGATCGAACAAGCTCTCAATCCTGTGACTTTGGCAAAGATTCCCCAGATTGTCTCCGTGGTGCAAGAAAATATTGATACCAACTTGAGTGTCGAAGAATTTGTGGCTCTGGGGGGATTTGGGGTGCAGGTCGATCGCTCCAAGGTGGAGATGTTGATGGTTCCGGGAGAATTTAATGGCGATGGGCGCAGTGGGATTAGCTATTGGCTCCCCAACGAGGTGCAGATTCAGAACCTGATGGCAAGGCATTTTGGGATTGGTGTGACGAGAGGACCGATCGTCAACCCCGGTGATATTAATATTGCCATCCGGGATAGTACCAAAAATCCCCGGGCGGTGAATGCCTTGGTGCGGAGATTACAGGCGATCGGCTACCCCGTCACCGTTGATGAACCCTGGACAGAACCCCTAGCAACAACTAGAATCTTGGCTCAGGGAGGCTACGAAGAAAGCGCCCAAATCGTCCAAACTAATCTAGGGTTAGGAGAAGTTTTGGTAGATAGCACTGGCAGTTTCCGCTACGATGTCACCATTCAACTCGGTCGAGATTGGCAGCCCCCCAGAACCCCTTAAATTAAGATGAGTCCGGGATGCAAAAATGTTACCTTCGACTCCGCTCAGGGAACTTCTCTAAGTTTTTGCTCAGGGAACGCCTCTAGGCTTAGGTTTAGAGCTTTGGCTTAAACCGGACTCACTCCCATTAGATTAACCCCTAGATTAACCCCTAGATTAACGTGAGTTCGATGCTCAGAAATACCCCTCATCCCCCAACCCCTTCTCCCCTTGAGGGAGAAGGGGAGTAAGACCAATTTTTCTTGTTCCCTCCCCCGTTCTGGGAGAGGGTGAGGGCTTCAGATTTTGTCGAACTCACGTTAGATTAACATTAGTAGGGCTTTAGCCCCATTAAGTTGCCTTAACTCTGTGAGCATATCAATTCCTTGGACATTTCCCTAGGACAGTAGTAGCAGTGCGGGGATAGTTGGGGTCGGTGACGATCGCCAAGGATTGTTCAGCAACGGTGACATTGCCAATTTGGTTGGCGGGATTATTAGCCGGATTTGGGCTATTAGTAAGGCTAACTGGGGGAGTGACGGGGGAACTGGAATTAGCTAAGGGACTTTGGGTAGTAGGGCTAGGTCTAGGAGGATTGGGACTACTGGAACTTAGGGGGACGATCGGCATCAGACAGACCGCTAGCTCCACTAGTTTTCCCTGATTAGGAGAGGTAGTTTGCTTAACTACTTGCAAAACCGTGTTGGGGGGCAAATCTACACGCTGGGTAGGGTTTCCGGTCAGGGGTAACAACAGGGGACTACTCAGACGGAGGCGATCGCCCAGATTCAGGGTAAGCACTAGGGAAGGGCTTCTGGGGGTAGGCGTTGCCGTGGTGTTGGGAGATGAATTGCTCAGGATTGAGGGCTTCGGGATGGGACTAGAGACTACTTCTGAAGATTGGGCAAAGGGTAATACTGCCCAGATACTACCTAGATCAATTAATTCCAGGCGATCGACAATCCATAGACCCACACCTCCTAACACGGCCACTAAAAGTAATCCCGGCCAAATAGACTGCTTTTTTTTGGGGAGAGGGACAGTTTTTTGATTACTCAGGACTGGTTCTTCACTACTTCCGGGGGCAGGGGCAGATACAGAGTTTAGGGACGGGGCTGAAGATAATGCTGATAGAGAACTTGGGGATGCTGGAGTAGCGGCAGGTAAGCTATCTGGGGCTTGAGGGGTGACAACTGGGGGCAGCACCTTGGGAAACGACAGGGGTGAGATCGGTTTTTTATGAGGAATAACTTGACAGTGAATCAGGGCAACGGTGACATTATCGTGACCATTTTGGGTATTGGCAAGCTCGATGAGTTGGGGGACTACGGTTTCGAGATTGGTTTCGCCCCGGAGAATGGGGGCGATTAATTTTTCCCAGTACTGCTCCACTCGATCGTAGTCACTCAAGCCATCAGAACAAAGGAGAATAATTCCCGACTCATCGAGGAGCAAGCGCTGGACGGCGGGGTGGAGATTCACCGCAGAAGTCATGCCCAAGGCTTGGACAAGGGAACCAGAGGAGGGATACTTGAGGGCTTCCCGGTAAAGCGCATAGCCCAGACCAACCTCCCGGGAGGCAATATCATCATCTAGGGTAATTTGCTCGCAGGAAGTAGGGGTGATCCAGTAGGCTCGGCTATCTCCCACATTACTGAAGTAAAGTTCATGGGCATAGCTCCAAGCCATCACGAGGGTTGTCCCCATGCGTTGGCGGCTCTGGCGTTGTTCTCGATCGTTGCGATCGCTGATCACATCATTGGCAACCCTTACTGCCTTGATGAGTTTCTGCTCGATCACCGCCGATGGATATTTAATTTGTAGATCAAACTGCTCTACCTGCCTTTGAATGGTACTGATCGCCAAATGAGAAGCCACTTCCCCGCCTTCATGCCCGCCAATTCCATCACAGACAATAGTTAATAGATTCTTCCCTAGGGTTGTGATTTGCCCCGCCGCCGGGTAACAATCATCTTCATTGCCGCCCCTGGTTGGTCCTTTGTCGGTGCTGGTTAAAACTTGGTATTGGTGACTAACTTGCTGGCTACATTCCTCGATCGCCCAATCCAGCACTGCCAAAAGCTGAGAAGTATTACTGATAGCTCCCGTGATCATTCTCACTCCCAACTCTTCCAGAAAACCAGCGATCGAGCTTTGGGGTTGCACAAGAGTTAACCAGTGTTGTCCCAAATCTGCCAAACTTAGGGGGTGGCGATTACTTTGCAGTTGGAGCAGTTTCACCAAAGAGCCGTGGACTCGCAACAGTTCAGGACTAACCAGTGTTGCACTCAGGCTCCGACTTTGAAGCGGTTCCCAGAGATGGGCAATCTGTCTCAGCCAAGATAGCTGCCGCAGAGGACTTGTCCCTGACCAGACGGTGCTGAGTTCTGGGGCGAGGCGATCGCCAATCATCGGCACACCCTCCAACAACCAAATTGGCACAGCATTTAACCCAGTATCCCGGACTAGGCCGTAAACTTGAGGGATATGTAAGCGCTGGGAAAATAACTGGAGGTAGTTGCCAATTTCTGGGGGGAAATCTTCAGGAGTCTCTGGAGTAGTCGCTGGCTTGGTGTCTAGGAGCAGTCGGGGTTGCACTACTAAATAACGAGAGTCGATCGTCTCACCAATCCGTTGAGGTGTCATCGTTACCCCCAACATCCACAGATAGCGCCTCAGCAAAGGCGTACCACAAACCTGACAAAAGTTGCCATCCAATTTATTGACAGCTTGACAACGAACATTAGGACAATTCAGCATCAATCCCGACTATAGTATTACTTTCTAATCAATTCATCTACTAGTCTATCTGGTTAACTTATTTATCGTCTATTTCAAGGGAAGTTTGCCTCCGTAGACGTTTCCAAGGTTCATGCCCAGCCAAGGGGGATATCTCCGCCCCAGAATCATGATCTTTTAGGGAATATTTACTCCAGAGTAACTATGCCAATGCAAATATGAAGATTAAGTATATCTGGTGTAAAGACATAATTTTTGCCAGTATAGTCTCATCAGGGGAATTACAGTAGTAGCAGGAAGACCATTAACTAGTTAAGGAATTAGTTACAGCAGTTGACATTCAGATAAGTGGTGATGCGATCCCCCTAGATCCCCCTCTGTCCTCTGGACAGGCTATGCCAATAAAAAGGGGACTTGAAGATCAATAACTTGACTTACCAGAATTAAATTTGCTTTGAGTAGTTATTCAGGGATTAGCTAGGAACTGTTGATATAAATTTCTTGAAAAATTTAAAATTCTCTCATGGCTGAGAAAGAAATTCCCCCTTCCGATAATCACAATTTTGATGAGTTCAACACCCCCATTAGTGCTGAAGCGAGAGAACTGTTAGAAAAAATTGAGCAATCCCACGAGATGCGTTACAAGATGATGAATCTGGAAACATGGTCTCTTGCCAAGACAATGGATGCTTTCTTGCCCGGATTCTGGAATCGGTTCCTCGAAAATCGGCGCACTGCCATGCAACAGTTTATTGCCCAGCGTCGCAAAGCCAAACCCGAAGCTGGAGAATTTCTCGATGATCTCGCCCCCGGTTCTGATGATGCTCCCCAAGAAATGATGGCGGATCAACTAGCCAATGATTTCTCCAATGATTTCCCCAATGATTTGAAGGAGGAACTTAAAGATTAGTGGAAATTGCTTGGACTGGGCAGGTGGGAATACATTGCTCGCAGACGATGCAGCGCGATCGAGTGAAGGTTAGCTGAAAACTTTGGGGGTTGAGGGTCAGGGCTTGGGTAGGGCAGACCCCAGTGCATAAGCCACAATCCACACAGCTATTTTCATCAATGAGGATTTCTCGACTCTGGAGGGAAACTTGGATTTCCTGCGATCGCATCCACTCGATCGCCGCCTCTAGCTGGTCAATATCTCCTGCCAACTCCACCACTACTTTCCCAATCTGGTTGGGAGCCACCTGCGCCCGGATAATATTGGCGGCGACGTTAAAATCCCGTGCCAATCGATAGGTGACAGGCATTTGGATCGCTCGCTTCGGGAAGGTCAGGGTTACACGTTTTTTCATGGGTCTTTGCTATGATCCTTACAGTTTGCATTCCATTTATAAACTTCATCTATAAATTTCTTGAATTAAATTTCCCCATGACTAACGATACTCCTAACCCTACCACCCCGACCCCAGTTCCTAACACGAATCTTGCTCCCAAGCTGGGGACTAATTTTAATCCCCAAAAAATAACTAATATCCTCATTGCGCTGGCAGCGATCGTCCTCACGGTTAGTCTATTTTTCGCCCTGCGGACTCCTAACAATACCTCTAGCCTTGCAGCTCAAGCTGAAGCTGCCACGCCTCTAGAAGTCGCTCTTACCAATGGCAAACCAACCCTCATGGAATTTTATGCAGACTGGTGTACTTCCTGTCAGGCGATGGCGGGGGATTTGGCGGAGCTAAAAGAAGAGTATCAGGAGCAGATGAATTTTGTCATGCTCAATGTCGATAACGGGAAATGGCTGCCGGAGATGGTGACTTATAAAGTGGATGGGATTCCCTTGTTTGTGTTCTTAGATCAGGCGGGACAAGCGATCGCCCAGAGTTTAGGAGAACAACCTCGATCGATCCTCACGGCTCAGCTAGAAGCCCTCATTGCTGCCCAGCCCCTGCCGGAGAGTCAACCTGTAGGCAAAGTTTCAGAACTGGAAACTGCCCTAGAAACCACTCCAGTGGCTCAACCCCAAGCTAAACCTCAAAAAGTCATAGATCCCCGCACCCACGGTAGTTAGTTTAGATTCTCTAAAGTTTGGATATGAGAGATTTCTGCCAGATTTCTGCCAGTAAAGACTAGCTGGTAAATCCCGGAAAAGACTGGACTACTCGCCCAAATCCCCGGAGACGCTGATAGATCGATCGACCAATATTGTCTCCCGTATCTTGGAGGAGATCTACGGCAATCCCATTCCGCCCCTTACTCTTCCCCGAACTGTGAATATATTGATCCTGTCCTAAATACAAACCTACATGGTCAATTTTGCTTTCTGTACCAAAAAATACGAGATCACCGGGTTTAATTTCTTCTGGGGCAACCTGCTGGGTAAAATCATGCTGCTGGTAAGCATCCCGCGGCAGCCAAATCCCCTCCTCGGCAAAAGCTGCCTGCATCAATCCCGAACAGTCGTAGTTAGGAGCCACAGTGCCGCCCCAAAGATAGGAATTGGGATGAGATTTGGCTCGATGGGTGAATTCAATTATTTGAGGCAGGCGGGCTTGGATTTCTGAGAAGTCTGGATCAGGAGCTTGATAGGGTTCTGTGGCTGGCTCTAGGTGTAGGTCATCCGATCGCAACCACCCAGAATAACCATCCTCACAGCATCGCACTTCCAGTGCAATATCATCTTGTTGCTGGGAAATAATTTGCAGATAGCGTCCTGCGGCTGCTTGGGTTGCTAGATTTTTACAGGCTGGGGAGTCATAGATGTTGAGATTAATCCTTGCCCGGTACTGAGATTGCATAAATTAGGTTTTAATTAGGTTCTAAAAATAAGCTATAAAAATTCCCTGAAGCCCAAGGAAAGCTCTGATGAAGCTAACCCAGTTTAGCCAGTATTGGCAGATTCCGCCAATTTTCGTGATTTTGTTGTAGTCATAGAGATTTCATTTTTTCCGGAGATTCACAGAAATTTAATAATTCCTGAGAGCATAAATAGTGGCACAAATTTCCAATTTCCCCTATGATGGTTGCATAATGTAAAGAAAGGTAAATTTTGTTCATAATTTGCCCAGCTAAGACTTAGCCCTCATATCCAAACATTTTTTATTCACCTATTGGAGAATCTTCACCATGACTATCGCAGTCGGACGCGCCTCAGAAAGAGGCTGGTTTGATATCCTCGATGACTGGCTGAAACGCGATCGCTTCGTGTTCGTCGGTTGGAGCGGTATCCTCCTATTTCCCTGTGCCTACCTAGCCCTCGGCGGCTGGCTCACCGGCACCACCTTTGCCACTAGCTGGTACACCCACGGTTTAGCCTCTAGCTACCTCGAAGGCTGTAACTTCCTCACCGTCGCCGTCAGCACCCCCGCCAACAGCATGGGACACTCCCTGTTGTTCCTCTGGGGTCCCGAAGCTAACTGGGACTTTGCTCGCTGGATTCAACTCGGTGGACTCTGGGCTTTTGTAGCTCTCCACGGAGCCTTTGGCTTGATTGGCTTCATGCTCCGTCAGTTTGAGATCGCCAGACTAATCAGCATCCGTCCCTACAACGCTCTTGCCTTCAGTGGCCCGATCGCTGTATTTGTCAGCGTCTTTCTCATGTACCCCCTCGGACAATCTAGCTGGTTCTTTGCGCCTAGCTTTGGAGTCGCAGCTATCTTTAGATTCTTACTCTTCTTCCAAGGATTCCACAACTGGACTCTCAACCCCTTCCACATGATGGGCGTAGCCGGAATTCTGGGCGGAGCGTTACTCTGCGCTATCCACGGAGCCACCGTAGAAAATACCCTATTCCAAGATGGAGACAAGGCAAACACCTTTGGTGCGTTCAACCCCACCCAAGCAGAAGAAACCTACTCCATGGTGACAGCCAACCGTTACTGGTCACAAATCTTTGGGATTGCCTTCTCCAACAAGCGTTGGTTGCACTTCTTCATGTTGTTTGTGCCTGTAACTGGGCTATGGATGAGCAGTGTCGGAATCGTTGGTTTAGCCCTAAACCTGAGAGCTTATGACTTTGTTTCTCAGGAAATCCGGGCGGCGGAAGACCCAGAGTTTGAGACTTTCTACACCAAGAATATTCTGTTGAATGAAGGGATTCGGGCGTGGATGGCTCCCCAGGATCAACCCCACGAAAACTTTGAGTTTCCTGAAGAAGTTCTACCCCGTGGTAATGCTCTCTAAGTTTATTAGCTTCAATTCTAGACTTCTCATAAATTTAGAAAACTTGGAATTGAATTAATATTTTTAATTAGGCTCTAGCTCTGCTGGGGTCTTTTTTTTGTAAATGTTACAAATGATGCCAATATGCTTGTTATTAGGTAAGCTACCTTCTATGATTAAGTTATTGAGATTTTATTTCAATAAGAGCTTAATTGATCAAATGGAGTAAAAACCATGATTCAAACTCAAACTCAACTGAATTTCAAAACCGCTCCGGGTCATCAGGTGTTGGCAGCAGCAGGGAAAAAAGCTCTACGTCCGGGTGGCTATAGGGCTACAGAGCAGATCTTTGAATGGGCAAATTTTCAACCCGGTGAAACGGTACTAGAGCTTGCAGCTAGCTTTGGTTATAGTGCGATCGCCCTAGCTCAGCGTTATCAGGTACGAGTTGTTGGGGTAGAGAAAAATCCCGATAGTGTTGCGCGTGCTCAAGCTAATGTGGCGGCGGCTGGACTAACCCAACAGGTACAAATCATCCAAGGTGACATTTTTCACCTAGAAAAGATATCAGAAAAATTTGATTATGTTTTGGCTGAAGCTATTTTGACTATGCAGTCTGATGTGGGCAAAACTAAGATTTTGGCAGGAATTTATGATCGCCTTAGATCAGGTGGTCAATTCCTCAGCCACGAACTACGAGTTGAAAACCCCAAAGCAGAAATCATTTGCCGAGAGTTATCTACAACAATTCGTGTCAATGCAGTCCCCTTGTCTAAAGATGGCTGGGTATCTCTTGTTGAAAAAGCAAGACTTAAGGTCGAAAATTATCAAGTTGGCTCTATGGCTCTACTTAATCCTAGTCGCATTGCCCAAGAAGAAGGTTTGCCAACCCTAATAACTATCGGTTGGAATATGCTTACTCAGCCAGAATTACGGCGGCGTATCCTTGCTATGCGAGAAACTTTTGTCCGCTACAGTAGTGATCTTGGCTATGTTGTGTTGACTGCTAGAAAAGAAACATAAAACCATGACTACCTCTCTTATTTCCACAAAAGAACCGTTTTTACAACTAAAAGATCATCTTACTTACCCAGAATCCGGGGTGCTGAGTAAAGTGATTTGGAAAAGTGAATTTTGCCAGTATAGTCTATTTTGTCTTGCTGCAAATACCGAGATTTCAGAACATACCTCAACTCGCCATGCTACGGTACAGGTGTTGGAAGGCATTGGTTTGCTCACCCTTAACGGTGAGGAGATTGCGCTGAAGCCCGGCGTATTAATTTTTATGGAAGCTAATGCTCCCCATGCTCTAGCAGCAACTTCTAATTTGGCTTTTGTCCTGACATTATCAAGTGCGAGTTAATTACTCTATGGCTGTCTTCACAAATTAGAGACCTAGTAATCCTATTAGAGTGACGAGAAAAATTCTTGCACTTCATTGTGGTCTACTCATCACCCTTTAAAGGAACCGTTGGGCGATCGTGCGTTTGCGGTTTGGGGTATATTTGGGATTGGTGGATAGGACAGATTCACTATAGATTAAAAATTGGTTACGTCCGTTATTTTTGGCGAGGTAGAGGACTTGATCGGCTTGGGAGAGAAGATGATCGGGAGAGGTGTCGATCGATGGCACAAGGCTAGTAATCCCGGAACTCCAGTAATTTTTTCCCCTCCAAATCCAGTAATTTCTCCATAAAGCGAGGATACAAATGTCACTTTTTATGCAAAGACCGGAAGAGACTTCACTGCCAGAAGTTAGAGGAGTTGACAGTTATGACACTAATCTGAGAATCATCCTTGTTAAATCCTCAGTTGAGTCAGTCGCTCAAGCTTTTGTCTCGGTGAAAGGTATGAATGTTTGGGAAAGCAATGTACATGAACGTGAAATTGAGATTAGAAGAAACAGTACCTTTGTTCTTCAATTAAAAGGACACGCTTGGAGCTTAATATATTTACCTTACTCCTCGGCAGAGGCGATTGATCCCACTAGAATTAGCACCGAAGAAATAGAGAAAATAATGTATGCTCCCTTAGAACCACAGTTTGATTTATTAGAAGCAGATGCTCTAAGGATTTCAGCACTATTACACACTTTTGTTATCTTCTATTCAGCAAGCGATACGTTGGGACTCACTGAATATCAAATTTACAAGGATGGTGAATTAGAAGAAAAATTCTACTTTCAAGCAGGATCATCAGTTGAATTTCAGTCTAGGTCCAGGCAAATTGAAACTAGAAGCATAAGGAGTGTATTCAGGTTTGTTGATGAAACTATCCGTGAGCAAGATGCTTTTATTCCCTCCCTTGACACTAGGGGAAATTTCAATGTTGGGACAAGGCTCTTCTTACAAGTAGGTGGATTAGCATCTGATGAAATTGAGCAAGTAGATTACATAGCACGACAATAAAGGAGGCAATATGAAGTCAAGATTAGTATTTTTATCGTTAGTAATTACTCTAAGTTCCGCCTCTGCTATTTTCTATGCTGTGGCTAAAGCGCAAGAACGACCGGGTTGTTTTATGGTTAGTCCGTCTGGGCAGGTGAGTGATTTAGGAGAGTTATGTAATTCAACGACTAGAGAGCGTGAAGCTATGCAAAATAGAGATGAAGCCATGCAAAATAGATATCAAGAAGTTTTTCAGAACGCCCGTAAGTTGGCTAAAGCGGGGCAGTATCAGGCAGCAATTAACGAGTATAGCCGAGCTATTGAACTTAATCCGGAAATGGTAGAGGCTTACTCTTTTCGCAGTGCTGCATTTGCCATGATCCCCGGACAAGAGCAGAGAGGAATTGAGGATGCCCATAAAGCGGCAGAGATATTAAGAGCAAGAGGAGATGAGGAGAGAGCCACATGGATGGACAGACAGGCTGAATCTGTTCAAGGAGTGATTGAAGAGCGGAGGATGGGTCTTGAGTGAACGTTAGGCGATCGTGCGTTTGCGGTTTTGGGCATATTTGGGGTTGGTGGGGAGGACAGATTCACTGTAGATTAAAAATTGGTTACGTCCGTTATTTTTGGCAAAGTAGAGGGCTTGGTCGGCTTGGGAGAGGAGTTGTTCGGGGGTGGTGTCGATCGAGGGGACGAGGCTCGTAATTCCGGCACTCACGGTGAGGTAGGGGCTGATACTAGATTTGGGATGGAGAATTTCTAAATCCGTCACATTTTGCGAAATTTGCTTAGCGATCTGAGTAGCCCCTGAGGTATCTGTATTTGGCAGCAAGATCACAAACTCTTCGCCCCCGTAACGGGCGAGGGTATCGGCGGGGCGTTTGGTAGCTTTGGCGATCGCCTGAGCCACCCGCCGCAAACAATCATCCCCAGCTTGATGACCATAGTGGTCGTTATAGCCCTTGAACCAATCAATATCCACAATAATCAAGGATAGGGGCTGTTGCTCTCGCTTCATCCGTTGCCACTCTTGGTGGAGAATTTCATCAAAATACCGCCGATTGGCAATCTGGGTCAATCCGTCGGTGGCAGCAAGCTGTTGCAGTTTTTTGTTAGCATCCTGGAGTTGTAGGTAGAGTTCCGATTGTTGGATGGCGATCGCCAGCTGATCGGCAATTTGCAGCATGAAATCAATCTCTTCCTCCTGCCAATCGTAGACGTAGGCTCCCATAACTAGAGCCAAAGCACCCCAAACTTCATCACTAAAATGCAGGGGAACTAATAAACAGGCTTCATTGTCCATTAGGTCTCTTTGTTCGAGGGCGGGTACTAGATTACGATTTTTGACTATTTGCAATTCTTTGAGATGCGCAGTCACAGTATTGTCCCGATCGCTAATTTCGGTTCCTAAGCCCACGGGGGCATCTAGATCGCTCCGGTATTCAGAAACATTGATCCAGACTTTTTGCGCCGGAAAATATTGCCAAATTTCTACCCGTTGGCTCTGGAGTTGGTTACCGATTTCCCACACGGCAGTAGAGAAGATCATTTTGAGGTCGAGAGTCCGCCGGATAGCCTTACTGACCCGGTTGAGAGTTCTTTCTCTGACGGTTTGGAGTTTTGCCTGTTGGTACAACTGTCCCTGCCAGAGGGCAATCCCGACTTGGGTGGCCAGTTGTTTGAGGAGATTGATCTCCGAGTTTTGCCACTGCCGGGTTGCTTGGCATTGATGCACAATCAGTAGCCCCCAAAGATTACTAAGATTAGATTTTAGGTTGGTTTGATGAGGGTCAGTAGAGGGCGGGGAATTGTGGTGAAAATTAGTCTCAGAATCTCCCTGGGCGGGTTGAGGATGATCTTCATGGAGATGGTCATGGTGATAATGCTCTTGGTGACAATTATCTCGATAGTTTAGGTAATCTGGGTGCTCTGGAGCCTGATCAGGGGGAAAGTCAAGGGAAATATAGTAGGGACTGCGGGACTGACGATCGGGATAGGGCTGGAGAATGGGGACTACCAACTTAGATTTAACTTGGAAAAACTCTAATAACTGCCTACTTTGATCAGAAATGTTGGCTCGATCGACATCATTGATCACTAGGACTTCCCCTTGGCGGTGTTTGTAAAGATAGTTTGCCACATTTAAGAGGGAATCCGTGACCATAAAGCCCTGCATGGACGGGATTTCCTCCCTTGCCAGAGCCTGCGCCACCACACTCCCCTGCCCCGGACTGAGACAGTGAATAATCAATACTCGATCGGATTCTAAAAGTTGCTGCACTTCCACCACCGTCGTCTCAATAATTTCCTGTA
The DNA here is from genome assembly GCA_012031635.1 of Coleofasciculaceae cyanobacterium SM2_1_6. Classification (GTDB taxonomy): domain Bacteria; phylum Cyanobacteriota; class Cyanobacteriia; order Cyanobacteriales; family JAAUUE01; genus JAAUUE01. Next base: position 25,891 of record JAAUUE010000004.1, read on the forward strand.
CATCCAAGGATTGACGAATGCGCTGGGCAATCATGGCAATCAGCCGCTCTCGTTGCGCTTGTTGTAACAAAGATTCCTGCATTTTCTTCACTAAAGTAATGTCTGCTGCCACCCCCATATTCCCCACCACCCGACCTTCGGCATCATGGAGAGGAGCCGTAGATAGGCTAATGTCCACAACGGAGCCGTCTTGACGATAGTAACGAGTTTCTATATCTTCAAGGTAGCTTTCTTGGGGCATACCTCCTAAAAGTTGGAATAATTGTGAAAATTGATCTGGCTGATCGGGCGAATTGGGGGGAGAATTTCCCAAAACTTCGGCTTCTCCCCAGCCAAACATTTTTTCTGCCGATTGATTCCAGAGTTTAACTTTCCCTTGATGATCTAGGGCAATAATGGCAAGGGGTGAAGACTGGACGATCGCTTGGAGAGTATCTTTTAGCTCCCGGAGTCGTTCTTCGGAGTGTTTGCGATCATTAATATCCGTCACCATCCCCAAAGCGCCGATGTATTCCCCAAAGCGATCGTACACCCCATGCCCAGAAATAGTCACCCAGATAGAGGATCCATTACGATGTTGGAGCTTAATTTCGTACTGCTCTGCCACGTCTTTTTGATGATTGCGGAGATGTTGAATAAAGTTCGCTCGATCTACTTTTTCCACAAAATACCAAGCTGGTTTCCCCTGCATTTCTTCCGCAGTATATCCCAACAAATCTGTCATTTGCTGGTTCACAAAAGCCGTTTCTCCCGATCGATTTAATACCCAAATTCCCTCTAAACTTGCCCGAATTAGAGAATTAAACCATTGATAAGATTCTTGGAGAGCTAGTTCTACTTGTTTGATTTCAGTGATTTCTGTTTCTACGGCGTAAACTACTTCCTGATGGCAATGGAGACAATACCAATAGGGGAGACTATGGCGGACGTGACAGAGGAGAGGATAGCCACAATTGGGACATATATGGGCGTTCATAATCTTGAAGGACTCCTATTTGGCAAAGGGATAAAAACCAAACTCTAGAGTAGGTGCAGGGCAGGAAAGCGATCGGGTAAGAAAATCAAAAAGAATAATGCAAGAAATTGCTAATTAGCTAACTACTCGGAGAATTTAGTATCTAGTTATAGTTGTTGCCATAAAAGTTAGGACGAATTCGGCTGCGACTTCGCTCAGCCAATGTATCTGGTCTTGTCCTAATTAATCTGTCTAGCACTATAATAGCTAAGATCAGCCCTTAAACTTAATTCTGATGTTGGCTTGTCTAGTCAGCAAGATTTAATTTTTATTCAGGCAATTTTTTACCTAATAATCTTTAGCCTATAGTTAATGATTTTTCTGGGATATTACGTAGCTAACTTGGAAAACAACTTGATTTGAGAAACTCAATTGAAATATTCATCAAAATATTTATCAAAATATTTATCAAAATATTTATCAAAATATTTATCAAAATATTTATCAAAATATTTATCAAAATATTTATCAAGTCATTTTTGCCTAATTGTAAAGAGTCCGGTTATTTCTCTGACTACAAATTAACCCTGATTACATCTTAATTTAGTTAATCTTATCTCAAAGAACTTGCTCAATCTAAATTAACGTTTGCCTCAACGCTTGATCAAAATTCCCCGCATCCCAGCCTGAGTAGCCCCTTGATAGTCTTCCCGCAGGCTATCACCAATGTGCCATGCCCCAGTGGGAGGACAATTATATTTACCGAGGGCCGTAGTAAATATTTGCGCATCTGGCTTAGCGGCTCCGGCTTCCGAAGAAATGGTAATGGAGCTAAAAAAATCCATTAATTCTAAAACGTTGAGGACTTGGTAGATGCGACTGTCGAAGTTGGAGATGATCCCTAATTTAATATCTTGACTCCGCCAGTGAGTGAGGGCAGCAATTACTTCTGGATAGACAACCCAAGGTTCAGCAGTGGCAAAATAATCATAAAGAGTGAGAAAGAACTTGTCAAAATCAGGAAACTGATCGATCGATCCAGCGAGGGTAAAAGTTTCCACCGCCAAATCTCGCCACCACTGAAACTCTAATTCCCGGATTTTTTCTGGTTCCTGTTCAGAAAATGCTAGGGGTGTAGCGGCGGCAAAGGCTTGATAGAAAGCTCGATCGAGCGGCTCCGCTTCCAATTCCACCCCCTCCCCCTGAGCTACCTGAGCATAGATTGCCCCTACACTCGATCGCACCCCAAATAAAGTCCCCACAGCATCTAAAAAAATTACTTGAGGGTTTTTGTCTATCAGGGTTACGGGAAGTTCGGGAATGTTCATGGTCAGCTATTGATGATGGCTAGATTTAAGGGAATCCTAACATTTTTTGTCTAATCTCATATATGGGGAGCCTAAATCACTTGCTAAATTAGATTGCTTCTGTTAGATTACCTTACCCAGCCTTCGGTGGGTGAAATTATTTAGGAATACTCTATAGCTTCCTCCCTAATCTAGGGGATGTCTGAAAAGTTAATCGCCGGATAGCCTTGCACCCTTACCCGAATTTTTTTCTAGAGCAAGCCCTACCAGCCCAGCTATTTTTCAGCAACTGTAATATATAGCGATCCTAAATCATTTTCTAGATTAGATTGCTTCTGGTAGATGATTTCACCCGCCTTCGGCGGGTGAAATCATCTAGGACTGCTATATTGTTAAAAGGCTTAAAGATGTTTTAAGTTCTAGGTAATTATTTAGGTCGCCACTAGGGTAGAAATTAGGGTAAAGGTTATGGCAAAGTATAGTCCCCATACAGAGTTGAATCGGCAGGAATTATTGGCAGAGATGGGGGTAGAGTCGATCGCTGACCTCCTCAAGGTGATCCCCCCAGAACTACAGGAAGTCAAGCTCAATATTCCCAACGGCAAGCCAGAATTAGAAGTCCGACAGCTTCTCCAAGGATTAGCGGCTCAAAATCAATCCCTAGACCAAGTAGCCGCCTTTTTGGGGGCGGGATGCTATCACCATTTTATTCCCTCGGCGGTGTGGGCGTTGGTGGGTCGGGGGGAATTTCTCACCAGCTACACTCCCTACCAACCAGAAGCTGCCCAAGGTTCCCTCCAAGCCATCTTTGAATTTCAGACAGGCATTGCTCGCCTCACGGGAATGCCCGTGGCAAATGCGTCTCTCTACGATGGAGCCTCGGCCACGGCTGAAGCAGTCCTCATGGCTCTCCGGTTACAAAAGAAGCGATTGCACATCCTTGTGGCAGGCAGTCTCCATCCTGAATACCGGGAATTATTAACTACCTATCTAGCCGGACTAGAAGTGCAGGTGGCTTCCTTGGGGGTCAATGCGGCGGGAGCCGTGGACGATCGCCACCTAGAATCGCAACTTAATGACCAGTGTGCGGCGGTGGTGATCCAGTATCCGAATTTCTACGGCACGGTGGAGGATCTTAAGGCGATCGGCGATCGAGTCCATGCCGCAGGGGCCCTGTTAATTGTGGTAGTCACCGACCCCACTACTTTAGCAGTGTTGAAAACTCCCGGAGAATTGGGAGCAGATATTGTTGCCGGAGAAGCCCACTGTCTCGGCACTCCTCCTAGTTTTGGCGGTCCCCATCTGGGAATTTTAGCCGCAAAGTCAGAATTTCTCCGGCAGATTCCCGGTCGGTTAGTCAGCCTCACAGAAGATTCTCGGGGACAATCCGTGTATACCCTGACCCTGCAAACCAGAGAACAGCACATCCGCCGAGAAAAAGCCACCAGCAATGTCTGTACCAACCAATCCCTGATGGCAACCGCCGCCGCCGTCTATATGGCTCTGTTGGGTCCCGATGGACTGAAACAAATTGCCACTAATAGTCTGCAACAAGCCCATGATTTAGCTGCTCAAATTCAAAAGTTACCGGGCTACAAATTAGCCTACCTTGGCACATTTTTCCATGAATTTGTCGTCACCTGTCCCCTGCCAGCCCTAGAGTTGATCGATCGAGCGATCGCCGCCCAAATTTATCCCGGTGTCGCCCTCTCTCACTGGGATTCTAGCCGCACCCACGACCTCTTAATCTGTGTCACCGAAATGAACTCCCCCACAGATATCCAAAAGCTAGTCCAGTTTTTCGCCAGCCAAAGCTAAGTAAAACCCTCATGGCGCAAAGCCTTGCGCCTCTACAATTGCACCTTACCAGATTAAGAAGCAACATACATTATCATCTCCCACTAACGCCGATGTCCGACCTCCCTGTACCTCCTCTACCTCCTCTACCTCCTCTACCTCCTCTACCTCCTTCAACACCCCTACCTCCTCTGTCTCCAGAAACCATCTGGGCAATTATCAAAGAAGAAATTGATGACCACACGGTGAATGCGCTTTTGTGGGATTGCTTGGGCTATCGCTATGTGGATGGAGAGTGGAACACGAGCGCTGTGGCGGAAACTTGGCGAGATGAATATCCCCTGCCCCCAGATTTTATTGAGCAGCGTCCACCTACGGTCAAATTAACTCGATCGATCCCCCCAGAATATAAACAACTCCTCAAGGAAGAATTGGGATTTACGGGTTATAAAATTGGAGAATTTGGTCCCCGCCAAACCCGCCGAGCCACTGCGGCGAACTGGTTACTGGGTTTTATGAAAACAGCGTCAACTAATTAGATCACCGGGAGGTTCCACGTAGATCACAGGCAGATCACACCAAGGTAGGTACGGTTATGCGATCCCTGAAGGTAGTAGTAATCTCGTTAGGCTAGTGATTAGATAAAGAATTGCTTTCAGTCTTTTTATTATCTAGTAGTGCTTAAACAGGTATGGATGTCCCCTGCGCTGTGGGGGAAAACCCATTACTTTTGGAGCTAGAGTTAGTTGAGGATCAGCCGATGCGGAGATGGTTACTGCCAACATTATGGGAAATACTCGCCAGTGAACAAACTGGAAAACTTTCTACAGGTAAAAAGCCTCTAGGCTCTGCCGATCAACAATGGCAAGTGGCGATCGCTGCTCTCCAACAACTCCTCCAGCAACTCCTGAAAAACCAAGATTCGGCAACTCAAGGATTGATCCTCACTGCCCCTGCGCCTATTTTTAATAACCCAGAACTCACTACTAGTTTCTCCACAGCTATTTTTAGTCAAGAAATTTTTAATCCCTTTGCTTGGATGCCCCTCCAACTGCCCGGACAGCTAGATACAACCCTGACCCCCGATCGACAATACAATCTATCTTTTCTCCCCGGAGATCCCCTGACCAAAGAACAATTTTGTTTAGTTTTTACCCCAAATTTTAGCCTTGCCATTGTCTTAGGAATTGATGAAGCAGGAGAGAAAAATCTCTTGTTTTCCTTTGCCCCAGAAGATACCTATAGCTGCTGGTCTGTCCTCAAACCGAGAATTTTATTAGCCAATCCCCAACACTTCAAAGTATTAGAAAATCTACTCCAACAGTATCCCTTAGTTAATCCAGACTATCGGCTAGTAATGGCATTTAGCCAACAATTAGTTAGCCTCATTCCGCCCCCTAGCAAAGAACCAATTCCCTCCAAGATCGAATCCAAAATTCCCCGCTCAGAGACTCCATCTCCTGTACAAGTTCCTGATAATTATCCGGCGATCGATGTGGAGTTATTACAGGCTTTAACTCACGAGGTAAGAACTCCCTTAGCCACGATTAGAACCATGACTAAATTAATTCTTAAGCACCGAGATCTACCTCCAGAGGTGAGCCGTCGTTTAGAGATGATTGATGCTGAGTGTACGGAGCAAATTAACCGGATGGAGTTAATTTTTAAGGCAACGGAACTGGAAACTCAAGTAGTTAAGGATCATGGGATGAATTTAACTGCTATGTCTCTATCTCAAGTGTTGCATCATAGTATTCCCCGGTGGCAAAAACAGGCAGAAAAATATAATATTAGCCTTGAGGTTTCTGTTCCCCAAAAACTACCGAATGTTGTTAGTAACCCAGCGATGTTAGACCAAGTTTTAAGTGGTTTAATTGAAAACTTTACTCGGACTTTAAATGCGGGGAGTTTAATTCAGATCGAGGTGAATCTGGCGGGCGATCGCCTGAAAATGCAAGTTCAATATCAAAATGGTCAGAACAATCATCAAGCTAATCAAGGTGACACTAACCACAAACCAAATCTCAACTATATGAGTTTTGCTCCCAATTTTAAATCCTTGGGGCAGCTATTAATGCTCCAACCAGAAACTGGTTCTTTGAGTTTAAATTTGAATGTCACTAAGAATTTATTTCAAGCTCTCGGTGGTAAGTTAATTGTACGGCAGCGCCCAGAGCAAGGGGAAGTTATGACGATTTACTTGCCGTTGTATTTTCAATGCGATCGATCTCCATCTTGAAGGGTTGAGCGATCGAAGTTAGCTTATTTATATTTTATGAACTTTAATTTATCGAACTTTATAATAGAACTTTGATAATAGAACTTTGTGTAGAGCCTAAGTAACTATGCCTCGTCAACGCCTAAAATCTGATTTTCCCAGCAAAATTTGTCCTGTGTGTGGTTTATCTTTCCAGTGGCGGAAGAAATGGGCAGATTGTTGGGATGAAGTTAAGTACTGCTCCGATCGCTGTCGCCGCCGCAAATCGCAGGTATAGTACTAGACAGATTAATTAGGACAAGACCAGATACGTTGGCTGAGCGAAGTCGCAGCCGAATTCGTCCTAACTTTTATGGCAACGACTATAAATTAACAGGTAGATTCCCATAAATCGATAAAAATAATCCAAAGGAACTTTTGGGTTAGTATAAGCTAGCTGAATTCTAGTGATTTTACCTAATCTTTTGGTGGTGGAGTATGCGAATTTTTGGAAAGGTGGTTCGATCGAGTGCCTTGATCTTAGTCGGGCTGGCAGGAAGTTTGGGGATAGCTCAGCCGGGATTTGCCCAAGCTGCCTACGGGAGCTACGTGGGGATTGGGGGCGGTTTAGGCTTGTCGGGGCGGGGCGATCGTAGTGGAGGAGTGGTGATCACTGGGCGGTATCGCCTCCTCGAAGCTCCGGTATCCCTGCGGGCGCAAACCATTATCGGTAACGGCGGGGCAGCGATTATTCCTACGGTTTCCTACGATATTCCCCTCAACTGGCAGACTGAGGCCTATGTGGGTGCTGGAGTGAGCATTCCGACTGGGAATAACTCTCCCGTGGGCGATAAAGTTGGTTTGGCAATCCAACCCGGCGTAGACTACGCCATTCCCGGCAGTAATACAGTGATTTTTGGGAATGCAGTAATTGCCTTTGATGCCTATCGTAACGGCGGCGGGACAGCAGTTTCTGTTCAAGGCGGCGTAGGTTTCCAGTTACGGTGAGGTCTAATCTCTGGAGTCACCCCAGCAGGGAGTTAATAGACAAAGCAAAACAAAGCAAAACTCAGTCTAACCTCTAATTTTGTGGGACTCCCTTAAATCAGCCTAATCTACAAACCTAGGGCAAAACTGGAGCGGGTTGAGATGAATCAATCAGTGGTTAAAGCCCACGCCACGCTGCTCAAGACAACTAAAGTCCTAACTCCAAGAACCAAGAAGAACAAAGTCTTTATGGTTTCCCGCAACTTGGGCGTAGCTCCAGAAATTAATCTGAGAAAAGATTAAACTAAAAATTAGGAATAAAACTAGCGATTTTTGTTAAGGTTAGTTTATGCAGCTTTGTTTTTTAATTTACTAATTTACTAAATTTTCCAAAAATCAAGAATTTGCCTATGCTAGCGCCAATGCGAGTTTATGTACTGTTGTTTAATCCGAGAACTGAAAATGAGGGAATTCACTCCGTCCGGGTGGGCGATCGAGACAAAATCTTCATGTTTAAGTCTGAGGATGATGCAACTCGTTATGCCTTGATGCTGGAAGCGCAGGATTTCCCTGTGCCAGTGGTGGAAGAAATGCCAGAGGATGAGGTGATTGAGTTTTGTAATAGCCAAGGCTTTGATTACGAAGTGCTGGAAGAGGGGATGCTAGTTTTACCTCCGGAAGGGAATTTAGAATCCACAGATTGGCAACCAGATGGAGCTAATTCCCGTGGTTCAAAATCTAGCCCAGAGGTCTCTGACCTCGATCGCATTCGTCGCCAGCTAGAAGGATTATTGTGAGCAACACCGCATTCCGGGGACATTTACTCACCGAGCAGGCGAACCCCCAAAGCCAAAACCTCGACCAGCTTAGTTCCCTAGAATTAGTGGAGCTATTTAACCAAGAGGATGCCCAGACCCTTGCTGCCATTGCTGGGGCTAAATTAAAGTTGGCTGAGGTAATCGATCGAGCAGCCCAGTCCCTGAGCCGGGGCGGGAGATTATTTTATATTGGCGCCGGAACTAGTGGGCGCTTGGGGGTTTTGGATGCCGCCGAATGTCCCCCCACTTTCTGCACGCCGCCCGAATTAGTCCAGGGAATTATTGCCGGCGGAGCCGGGGCTTTGGTACGGAGTTCTGAAGATTTGGAAGATAAGCCAGAGGACGGGGCAGAGGCGATCGCCCATCGGCAGATTCATGAGTCAGACCTAGTAATTGGGATCACTGCCGGAGGCACAACTCCTTACGTCCACGGAGCTTTGAATGCAGCAAAACAAAGGGGCGCAACAACGGTGTTTATAGCCTGTGTCCCACCAGATCAAGTCCCAGTGGAAAAGGTTGATATTGATATCCGGCTCTTGGTAGGGGCAGAAATTTTAGCGGGTTCCACCAGATTGAAGGCAGGCACAGTGACAAAAATGGCGCTGAATATCATTTCCACCGGAGTCATGGTGCGCCTTGGCAAGGTCTACGGTAATCGCATGGTAGACGTGGCTGTCACCAATAATAAGTTGCTCGATCGAGCCTTACGGATTCTCCAAGACTTGACTGACCTGAACCGAGAAGAGGCCCGGGAACTTCTAGAAAAGAGCGATCGCAAGGTTAAATTAGCTCTCCTGATGCACTGGGGTAAGGTAGACGCTGCCACTGGGTTAACGCTATTAGCAGAGCATAATGGTAATCTAAGAAATACCCTAAATAGTCTTAAATAGTAATTTTTAATATATGGCGATCCTAAATCATTTTCTAAATTAGATTGCTGCTGGTAGGTGATTTCACCCGCCGCCGGCGGGTGAAATCATTTAGGACTGCTATAGTAGGGCGAGCATTGCCCACCTTACACCCCTAACTCACAACATCAATAGTAGATTAGTAGATAAAACCTTATTTTGCATAAGCCTTACTGAACTCTTAAAATCTAAAATCTTAAAATCTTAAAATATCAACTTTTATGTTTACTACTTCAGAAACAACTACGATCATTTTTATTGTGATCATTGCCCTCGGAGTCTTGGGCTGGGGCTTTAATCGAGCGAGAGCCTACGGCAAATTTGGAATACTTTCGTGGTTGCAGTCCGTAGCTTTGATTGTGCCTTGGTTAGTATTTTTTGGTTTAATTGGCTTTGGCATTTATCTTAACTTAGTCGGGATTTTGTTCCTATTAGTTGTCTCTACTGGTTTTTATATCTGGCTGGGGCGAGAGCTGCGGGCGGCGGGGCAGGATGCTTTGTTGCGGGAACGGGCAGCCCAGTTGTTACAAGCCAGAATGGCGGCGGAAAATCCTGAAAATCCTGCGAACCCCGAAAATGCAGATAATCCTTTAGCTGCGGTGCTTGAGGTGCAAGACTTAACAATTCCTGATGAGGATTTAAAGACCATACAGGGGATCTTTGGCATTGATACCTTTTTTGCCACCAAGACTATTCCCTACGAACAGGGGGTGATTTTTCAAGGCAATCTCCGGGGAGAACCGAGCGCTGTCCACGAGAAATTGTCCGCAACCCTAAAGGAAAGATTAGCCGATCGATATCGGCTATTTCTCGTAGAAAATCCAGAGGGAAAACCTGTGGTGATTGTTTTACCCGCCAGTGCGGATCCCCAGCCTTTGACCACGGGGCAGAAAATTCTCGCCAGCGTCCTGTTTTTGGTGACTTTGGCAACTACCGGAGAAACCGTGGGGCTATTCTTTGGGTTTGATTTATTCGCCGAGGTCGATCGATTCCGGGAGATTCTGCCCGTGAGTATCGGCATTTGGGTAATTTTGGCTGCCCATGAAATTGCTCATCAGGTGATGGCAAAACAGCGAGGCGTGAAATTTAGTCTGCCGTTTTTTATTCCCAGTCTCCAGATTGCCACCTTTGGGGCGATTAACCGTTTTCAGTCGTTGTTACCTAGTCGGAGTACCTTATTTGATGTGGCGATCGCTGGCCCCGCCGCCGGGGGATTACTTCAGTGATTTTGCTAGTTACGGGTTTACTCCTTTCCCATGCAGGCAGCACGTTCCAAATGCCCACAGAGTTTTTCCAAGGCTCAATCCTTGTGGGAACCCTCGCAAAAGTTGTCCTCGGCAGTGCTTTACAGGAAAAAATTGTGGATGTTCATCCCTTAGTCATTGTCGGTTGGTTGGGCTTGGTGTTGACGGCGTTAAACCTCATGCCTGCCGGACAGCTAGACGGGGGCAGAATTGTCCAAGCCATCTACGGCAGAAAAACCGCCCAAAGAACCACGATCGCCACCCTGATCCTGTTGGGAATTGTCTCTTTTATTAACCCTGCCAACCCGGTAATTCTCTACTGGTTGGTGATCATTGCTTTCCTGCAACGGGGACTAGAACGACCCACTCTCAACGAAATTAGCGAACCAGATGATGCCCGTGCTGCCTTGGGTTTGTTAGCCCTATTCCTGATGATTGCCACCATGATTCCCCTCACTCCGGGACTGGCTGGCAGACTAGGAATTGGAGGTTAAAGAGAATTAACTATAGCAGGATTTATATACTTGTATGTCTTTGAGGGCTGAGCGGAGTCGAAGCCCACCGATTATGAAATGTAGTAATTTTGGGGAGGTTAGACGGTGGCAATTAGTTTGTTAGTGCGATCGGATACGGAGCAAGAGCAACGTTTAATTATGCCGGGAACCTATGACTGGCAGCAGTTTGAGGCTCTGGAGATACTGTTGGCAGAATCTGTAGGTGTGCGGATTACTTATCTAGATGGAGCGATCGAGCTAATGACTGTTGGTGAACCCCATGAATTGATCAAATCTTTGATAGGAATGTTTTAGA